>JAUVSF010000198.1 GCA_030597245.1 Acidobacteriota bacterium | reverse complement strand
GAGAGTGTTCGCGCCAACTCGAGAAGTACGCCAGTACTCGAACCCCCATCATTGGCGCCTACGAACTCGAACTCCTTAAAGTATTTACTGTCGTAATGGCTAGCCAGTACGATCACAGAATCCGTTGTCCCCTGCACCTCCGCCCAAATATTCCTCATTGCGATTCTACCCTGCGGGGTAAGTGCCTCGAATCGATGTTCATGGGTCTGCAAGCCGAAGCTTTTCAAGGTGGAGACGAGGTAATCACCCACCTTCTTTTGGGCTTCACTGCCCGGAGGATGGGGTCCCCAACTGACGATCTGCCGGATGTGCTCCATCGCGGATTCACCATCGATGGATTGCCCGCCGGCAAGAATCCCTGAACAGGAACTCAACATCTGGGTCAAGAAGATAGCGTAAAAAACGAAAAGGAGGCGAAATCCCATGGAGTTACAAAATTGAAAAGAACAACCACCTATGCTACATTTTCGAACTTCACTATACCCTAGAAAGGAGCTCGAATGAAGGTATTCGAAAGCGAGAGAATCCGCAACCTGAGTGTTGTCGGCCATGGAGATGCTGGGAAGACAACATTGGTGAGTGCGCTTCTCTATACCTCGGGCGCTGTAAACCGCCTGGGCAAGGTCGAAGACGGAACCACAATCACTGATTATGATGACGACGAAATCGAGCGAAAGATCACGATTAACACTGCTTTGGCCCACTGCGAGTGGAAATCCACCAAAATAAACCTCCTCGATACGCCCGGATACCGCGCCTTCATTCTGGATGCCAAGACCTCAATGACAGCAGCTGAAACAGCTCTTGTTGTAGTGGACTCAGTTTCCGGGGTCGAGGTCCAAACGGAGGTCGTCTGGGATTTCGCTGCCGAGTACGAGGTCCCTCGGTTCATCGTTATCAACAAGCTGGACAGGGACAACGGAAGCTTCACGAGGGCTTTAGAATCGTGCCGGAAAGCGTTCGGACGTGAAGTGGTGCCGATCCAGATCCCCATCGGACAAGAGAAGGACTTCAAGGGAGTCGTAGACCTGATCAAGAACAAGGCTTTTTTATCTGCCTGGGACGGCAAAGGAGATGCTAAGGAAGGGGATATCCCTGAAAAGCTGAAGGACGAGGTGGAAACCCGACGTGAAGAACTGATCGAGATGATCGCCGAAAGTGATGATCAACTGATGGAGAAGTTCTTCGAAAACGGGACTTTGTCCGAAGCTGAAATGCGCAAGGGGCTTGCGAAGTCGATCAGTGAATGCAGGATCTACCCGGTCTTCTGTACCTCGGCTTCTCATAACGTTGGCGTCACGTCCCTTTTGGACGCCATTGTGTCCCTGAGTCCCTCTCCTTTGGACAGACAGCCCATCAAGGCAAGAAAGGCTGGGTCGGAAGAGGCCACACGAGTTACGATCGAGCAGAAGGGCCCGGCTGCCGCTTTTGTCTTCAAGACATTGGCAGATCCCTTTGCTGGAAAGATCACCTTACTTAAGGTCTACTCGGGAAGCCTCAAGTCTGATTCGGTTTTGCGCAACCTCAGCAAGGATATGGATGAACGCTTCGGGACGCTGCAAGTGTTTCAAGGGAAAAACCATGAAGCGATCACAGAGGTAGCTGCCGGAGATATTTGCGGAGTGCTGAAACTCAAGGGAACCCAGTCTGGAGATACGCTGGGTGATCGAGGATTCTCAGTACTGTTCCCGGCAGTCATCTACCCGGAACCAGCCATCAGCTTTGCTGTGGAACCGATCTCACGTGGCGATGAAGAGAAGATTGGAAGTGCCGTATCCAAGATCATTGAAGAGGATCCATCGTTGCGGTTCGACCGGGATCCGCAGACAAATGAATTCCTGCTCTCAGGCAGCGGTCAGCTTCACATCGAAGTCTCTGTAGGGAAGCTGAAGAAGCGATTTGGTGTGGATGTCCTGTTAAAGACTCCAAAGGTCCCTTATAGAGAAACGATTACAGCGTCGGCCGACGTTCAGGGACGACACAAGAAACAAACCGGAGGACATGGCCAGTTCGGAGATTGCAAGATCAAGATACAGCCACTTCCCCGCAGTCAGGATTTCGAATTTGAAAACAAGATCTTTGGCGGCGCGATTCCGAGACAATACATCCCGGCCGTCGAGAAAGGAATTGTGGCAGCAGCTGCAAAGGGCTTTCTGGCTGGATTCCCTGTCGTAGGTTTCAAAGTTGTTCTTTACGACGGCAGTTACCACGCTGTCGATTCGTCAGAAATGGCTTTCAAGATCGCTGGAGCTCTAGCCTTCAAAAAGGCCATGGAAAAGTCGAGGCCGGTTCTGCTGGAACCGATCATGGATGTCGAAGTCTACGTTCCGGAAGAGAATGCCGGTGATATCATGGGAGACCTCAACGGCCGCCGCGGGCGAATCCAGGGCATGGACATCAAGGGGAGTACGCAAGTCATTCGAGCTCAGGTTCCGATGGCGGAGATGCTGAACTATCAGCCAACCCTCACCTCTATGACGGGAGACCGGGGAAGTTATCATATGCAACATTCCCATTACGATGTCGTGCCGCACACTATGGCCGAGAAGGTTATCGAGCAGGCGAAAAAAGAGGCTGAAGAGGCCCACAAGTAGTTGCTTACTCGCCTCGAGCCGCTTTCTGAGAACCAGGTTTCAAGGATAGGATGGGCTGATGTTACCGAAACTATTTGATATCGGTCCCCTTCCCATCCACACGTACGGGCTTCTGCTGGCGACCGCCCTGCTGGTTGCAATTGCGGTGACGGCTCACCTCGCGGAATCGGATGGTATCCCAAGAAAATACGCCTGGGACATGGGCTTCGTCATCATCATTTCTTCGATAATTGGCGCCAAGCTGCTACTCATCTTAACCTCGCTCGACTATTATCTCGCCAACCCCGGCCGTTTATTCAGTCTCGAGTTCCTGCAGGCCGCCGGGGTCTTCTACGGAGGGCTCCTTGGCGCAACGGTTGGGGCCTTCCTGTTCATGAGGAAGCACAAGAATCTTTCCTTCTGGCGCATGGCTGATATAGCGGCACCGGCCATCCCACTGGGTCAGGCCATTGGTCGGGTCGGTTGCTTCTCCGCAGGTTGTGACTACGGCACCCAGACGACGCTCCCGTGGGCGGTCACTTTCACCAGTGAATACGCTCATCGTGAAATCGGCGTGCCTCTCAACGTACCGCTTCACCCCTACCAGCTCTACGAGTCCGGCGCTTGCCTTGTCCTCTTTCTGTTTCTCTTCTGGTTCTTTAGAAAACGGACGTTTCCCGGTCAAGTTTTTTGCCTCTACCTGATCTGCTACGGAGTGCTCCGCTTTAATTTGGAATTCTTCAGAGGTGATATAGGTCGTGGATTCCTCTTTGGAGGACTGCTCTCTACCTCGCAGTTCATAAGTGTACTTTTGGTGCCGACCGCTCTGATCACATACGCTGTTTTAAGAAGGAAGGCCGGAAAGAAAGGTGCTTGAACCAGTGCTGCTGGTGATCAGCGACGAAGCAGCAGGGCAGCGTCTTGACACGTTCCTGGCAAGCCACTTTAGTGACGTCAGCCGCAGTCAGATCAGGCGTTGGATCGTTTCCGAGCGAGTCTGGGTTGAAGACCAGCCCCGAAAACCAGGTTATCAATTGCATCCCAGGCAGGCTGTGCGGGTCGAACCAGCGCTCCCTTCGCCAACCGAGCTTGTTCCGGAGAACCTGCCGCTCGACATCCTTCACGAAGACGAATCAGTGATTGTGGTAAACAAACCAGCTGGGATGGTGGTCCATCCGGGAGCCGGAAACTGGAAGGGAACGCTGGCAAACGCGCTTGCCTTTCATTTCCAGGAGATAAGCGGGAAAGAAGCCTCAAGGCCTGGGATTGTCCACAGGCTGGACAAAGGAACTTCCGGTGTCTTGATCGTTGCAAAAAGCGAGCAAGTACACGATTATCTGGCTCGTCAATTTGAGTTACGGACTGTTGAGAAGACTTACTTCGCACTACTGTTCGGTCGGCTCGAACCTTCCGAAGGCCTCATCGATCTCCCGATAGGGAGAGACCAGCGGTTTCGGACCAGGATTTCACCTAGAACCCGTAAGCCACGCGAGGCCCAGACCCGCTACCGTGTCGTTAAATACCTGCCGGGATTCAGTTCCGTTGAAGCGTATCCCCAAACCGGCAGGACCCATCAGATTCGCGTGCATTTTCATCATGTCGGCCACCCGGTTGTCGGGGACGAGACTTATTCACGGAAAAGCTATTTCCGGTTGATCGACTCGAGCCAGGCCACGGCAATCAAGGGGCTCGACCGGCTTTTCCTGCATGCATCCACTTTGACCATAGTTCATCCGGGGACCGAGGCACCAATGACTTTCAAAGCTCCTCTGCCGCCTGAACTTGCGGTACTGCTTGCTACTTTGGGAAAATAGACCATTGATGTCAGTAAAACGGTTGGTTCCTCAAATCTCGATACTTGTCGTACTGTCGCTGATCGCCATGAGCAGCGTCCCGGGCCAGCGACCTGACGATGACCAACGGTTTCGTGTCGAGGTAGAAGCGGTCAACGTTCTGGTCACTGTGATCGAAAAGAAAACGGGAGAATTCTACAAGAACCTCAACCAGGAAGATTTCAGGATCTTCGAAGAAGGAGTCGAACAGGAGATCACGCACTTCAGCCGCCAGACCAACCTGCCTTTGACTATCGCGCTCTGCATTGATACCAGTTCGAGCGTAAAACTCAAGCTGAAGTTCGAGAAGGAGGCGGCGTTGGATTTCCTTTGCACAGTGATGCTTCCTCAGGACAAGGCTCTCCTCGCTGAGTTCGACACCGGAGTAACGCTGCTCCACGACTTCACTTCGAATCCGAATGATCTTGTAAGAGAGATAAAGCGGCTTAAGGCCGGCGGAGGAACTTCACTGTACGATGCGATCTATCTGATTTCAGAGCAGAAGATGTTGTACGAAACGGGAAGGAGGACTCTGGTCATCCTTTCGGACGGCTCAGACCTGACCAGCACACATACTTACGAGAGCGCATTGCGTATGGCTCAGCGTGCGGAGGCTGCGATTTATGCTTTGAGCACAACGCGGTTTGGAGCGGACATCGATCATGCCGGCGACAATGCTCTGAAGCAACTCACGGAAAATACCGGCGGGCGGGTCTTCTTCCCCTATTCCACCTCCCAGCTGTCGAAAGCCTTCCGTGAGATCCAGGAAGAGCTGCGCAGTCAGTACAACCTGGCTTACGTGCCAACAAACAAGAGAGCAGACGGCCGTTTCCGGAAGATACGTGTCAAGGTGGATCGGGGGGGTATCGATGTCCGGCATCGCAAAGGGTATTATGCTCCGCTCGCGGGGCAGGAAACTGATTGACACTGCTACCTACCAGAGTTGACTAGCTTGACAGCTGATGCTGACCAAAGTATTTCAGTCTGTTTCAGGTAAGGCTGTGATGCTCGGCCCGGATAATTCAAACCACCGAGGCACCCAGGGACAAAAAGAAACCACGGGTTAAAGACTATTCGGAAAGTCCCTGGAATCCACGCTACGTTTCGCTTCTATCTGGTCCAACCAGGCTCCACTCTTGGACGACCTTCGTGCGATCAGAACCGCAGCGGTAGAACTGAGAACAATTGCGAGAACAAAAAGAATCAAAGTGATATTCATAGTGCAATCTATCGACCAATTTTCGAGATTTCACTCTGTATTGATGCCACCGAACCGCAAAAAGGTTCGCTAACCTGAGAAAAATACCGGTAATCTGACATTTTGTGATCTCTACGACAGAACCTACAACTCAGCTCTGACTGGCCAATAACTTTTGCCACCGCGTGCTTAGGCTTCGTCAGCGAGCTCCAGGGCTTTCTGGATCGCATCTTTCTCAGCCTCTGGATCAAATTCAGGGTTGGCTTGATTTGGAACCGGGGCACCAATCTCGTTTCGCCATTCTTTCAGGATGCGATGGAGTTCCTTCAATTTCTCAGGATTCTGCTCAGCCAGATTATGTTGCTCGCGAATATCCTGTTTAAGGTTATATAGCTCAAGGGCTCCATCTTCAAAATATTCGTGTAATTTATAGTCTCCCAGGCGAATGATACTGCACGGACGAGTGCGGAATAGTGGATCCCTTTGTTCATCATGGATCGAGTAGCTCTCAAGGTAGGCCGGGAAATGCCAGAACAAAGGCCGTCGAGGAAGTTCCTTAACCTTGCCTTTCAGCAGGGGAAGCAGACTGCGGCCATCGAGTGGTTGATCGGGGGGGAGGATACCGGCCATTTCAAGAAACGTAGGGTACAAATCGACGCTTATAATCGGTTCGCTCGTTTTTCCCGGCTGTATCGTGTCCGGCCAATTCACAAAAAAGGGTACCCTGATACCGCCTTCGTAATAGTTGCCTTTGTATCCCCATAGCGGGTCCATATCGGTAGCCGGACCATATCCCCCGTTGTCTGAATAAAAGAAAATGGCGGTTTTCCGACGAAGCTTCAACGCTTTCAACACTTCCACCAGCCGCCCGACACCATCATCAACATTTTGGATCATCGTGGCCATAATTACGTGACTATGTAGTTTGCCCGGCGGTTTGGATTCATATTTTGCGAGCAATTCCTGTTTAGGCTGTAGGGGCGTGTGAACAGCGTAGTGAGAAAGATAGGCACACCAGGGTCTGTCCCGGTTCTGACGAATGAATTGGATGGTATGGTCGATTAGAACATCCGCCAGGTAGCTGCCATTGGGACCAAGATGCCCCTTGAAACCCAAAGGCCCTCTTTCAACAACGACATCGAATCCCTGATCCTCGGCAGGATTTCCGAGATGCCATTTTCCAAATAATCCTGTAGTATATCCGGCAGATTGCAGTGCTTCGGCCCAAGTGACGATATCCAAGCGCAGATTGCTGGTGCCCGGAATGTGCAGAAGTCGGCGGTGCTTAGAATGCCCTCTGGCCTTGGTTCCGACATTAAACACCTCGTGGCGCGGAGTGTATTGTCCGGAGAGCAGGCAAGCCCGAGCCGGTGCGCAATTTGAGGCGGACGAGTAGGCGTCTGTAAAGATCAAGCCCTTCCTGGCCAGAGCATCGATATGGGGTGTTTCATAGAAATCCGATCCCATGTACTGGGCATCTTTCCAGCCATAATCATCAAGGTAGATGAATAGAATGTTAGGCTGCTCGGCAAGGAGTGAGCCGGCCGACAATATGATAATCAGCAGTAGATAGCGTATTTTCACCATAGTCGATGTTTGCGAATAGAAAGACCATCTTCGAGCGAATCGGTTCGCGCGGCCCTGGAGGTCTTTTTTTCCCACACGATGCATCGCAAGACTCTCCCGCGTCAACTCGGACGATTTCCTATGCCTCTTAACCTGCTTTCTTGAGTTCTTCTCTTATTACTTTCCGGAGCGCATTTTCCAAGCCCTTATCATGCGCCTTAATTTGCTCTCTTAGAGCATCATTAATTAGCGTTTGATAGTTACCTCCTCCTGCCTTATGCACAATCTTCTTGAAATGCTCGATGATGTCGGCATCCAAGCGGATTGTAATACGCACCTTGTTTGGATCGGGCCTAATGACCGGACCCCGTTTACCTTTACTAAAATCTTCACTCATGGCTCAACCTCTGGAAATACTGTTTGGTTTCTTTTCTATCAGCTTTTCAAGCGGATATGATTCGGATGCGGTTCTCTGAACGTTCGCAATGAACTACAAACAGGATATTTAGAGAGGGACCCATCCCCAGTGTCTTGAAACGTCGCTCGTCATGATTGGGGTCTTCAATCGTGAGCGCATTTTCGTCTTCAAGGGAAATGCCTGCGTCAGCGAAATCGACGTTGTGTTTTCGCAGATTCGCTGCCGCTTTCCCTGAACCCCATTCATAGTCCACGATCTAATTGTATGTACAGTTCGTGTACGTTGCAAGCCAGGTAACAGTGAATAGACTACCCAGCATAGTAATCCGGGTGCCCGGATGAGACGCAAGGACAATCACCGTAAGGTCTACCGCAGTTGGCCTGCCGACCACGAGTTCCGCGGCGAACGGAAGATAGGCTTCTAGCCTGTCAGAAACGACGAACGCAGAACACAGGCGTCGTCCCGACTGTGGCGTGTTTCCTTGGTACTCAACGTGACTTG
>JAUVSF010000329.1 GCA_030597245.1 Acidobacteriota bacterium | reverse complement strand
TATGAGAAGACCGTCCTTCCGATGCATCGTGACTACGTCGAACCCAGCAGCCAGTATGCGGATTCCATCCTTTCTTACGAAGGAGACACCCGGAGTGCATTGGATTTGGTCATCGCTGAGTTGAATAGAATAGGGTGAGTCTCGAGGTCGGAAGAAAGTGCGAAGTGCGAAGGGCGAACGACGAACGACGTTAGGAATTGTCACGCCTCTTGGCTGACATATCCTTGGTGTCCTTGGTGCTCTTGGTGCCTTGGTGATGTAGCTTGAAACTCTCTGGTTAGAGGTAGCGCTCCAGGTACTGGTACTGGGCCGTCAGTTCGCCATTGTAGACAATTACCGCACCCTGAAGTTCGGCGGGGAGACCACTCCTATCTAAAGAATCTGAATAGTCTGCGTCGAGCAATGCAGGGATAAACTCCCTCAGACGTGTACTGAAGAAATCGGATGCGTCCAGGGAAAGTTCCGCCGGCAGGTTGTCAACAGCCAGCCTCAGAATCCCATCCCCGCGATGCCCATCGACGACTTTCCGGCCAATCGGGTCACACAAGTAGGCCGGCATTCCGCTGTCGGTGGCCTTAACGTTGCACTCAATCGATCCATCGACGTCACAGGTGATGTCGGCAATCCCGGCAAGTCTGGACGGACTTTCTGTGCTCGCCAGTTGCTGCAGATCACTCCAGGTCACAAATCGGGGATACCTGCTGTCCCAGTAGATTCCGTTGACCAGAACAGTGATAAAGGGAAGGTAGGCTGCAAACTTACTCTCATAGTTCTCCGGATGCTGATAGTAGTCTTCGAGAACAAACTCCGTAGTGCCAAGAGGCCTCACAAGATCTTCTTCCTTAAACACTGAGAGATAGATGCGATCTCGACGCCCTTCTCCCGCCTTGATGAGTTCCGGCAGTTCGTCTGGTTGGAGGCGCTCCAATGGGAACGATTCAAGAACGGCCTGCGCCCCCTGAGACACCTGTCCGTAACCGAGCACCCCCACAACGAGGGGGGCCAGTCGAGCCGGAATCGCTCCCTCGCCGATCATCTTCCCCACCGCCCTGAAATGCTCCTTTGCCTCCTCCAGCGACAAGTAATCCAGGGCCTTCCGACATTCAAGAAAGGGCGTCTTCAACCCCTGGTAATCCCAGTACTGGCCCAGCAAATGGAATATGTCGATCGCCCCTGCTGAGCCGGCCAGAGGGCCGAAGAAAATCAATCGCCGCCCCCGTCGGTCACGTATTCTCTCGTAATCGATCAGAGTCGCCTGCAGTTCCATAATCCTCTTCAGCATCGGCATGTTCTGAGACTGACCTTTAACGGTGTGCGAGAAAAAGAGATAGGCCTTTCGAGGGAGAAGTTTCGTCAAGGGAATCTCCTTAACACCCAGGATCACGTCACCTTCGTTCATCCCTTGACAGATCTCTGCCCCTGCATCAGCGTAATCTGAGTCGCGGAAACATCGCTTAGCCGACGTTTCGACCAGGACTTGAGCGCCATGTCTCTGCAGGATCTGACGGGCATCCCGGGGGATCAAAGGTGTCCTGCGCTCCCACTGATTCTTGTCTTCAGCCCTAATCAGAAGTGATCTCTTCATCGCGAATTAACCCTTTCAACCCAAACCGCAGAACATGCTCACCGCCGCATTCATTCCAACCTGTCAACAACAGCTTGAGCAAAAGCGTCCGTACCCAAGTCACCTCCCAGGTCCAGCGTCTTCTGCCCTTCAGCCAAGGCCCTGTTGTAAGCTGCCTTGATACGTTCGGAGACACGGAGCAAGTCGCGGTCCCCTTCCCTGTCGGAAAGGTAATTCAACATCATCACAGAGGACATCAGCAGAGCCAGAGGATTGGCAATTCCCTTTCCGGCAATGTCCGGCGCCGATCCGTGGACCGCCTCGAAAATCGCCCCGCGGTTTCCAATGTTCGCCCCCGGGACCACTCCGAGGCCACCCACCATTCCCGCACACAGATCACTTACGACATCACCATACAGATTCTCCAAAAGAAGGATGTCGAACTGACCAGGGTCCTGAACCAGCTTCATACAACCTGCATCAATGATCACTTCTTCGTAGGCAATGTTTGGGTAATCGACACGCTGTACCTCACGGGCGCAGTCAATAAAGAGACCATCGGTCATCTTCATGATATTCGCCTTGTGCAGAACCGTTATCTTCTTGCGCCGGCGCTGGGTTGCATAACGAAACGCCCACTTCGCGATCCGGGCACACGCGGTCTTGGTGGCTACCTTCATGCTCATCACGACCCCAGGTGTAACCTCATTCTCGACTCCACTATAAAGCCCTTCGGTGTTCTCCCGAATAATGATCAGATCAATGTCCTCATAGCGGGTCTTGATACCCGGCAGGCTTCTGACAGGCCGCACCGCTGCGTAAAGATCCAGCCTCTTTCTCAACTGGACGTTGACCGAGGCAAATCCCTTACCAACAGGAGTCGTGCAGGGACCTTTCAAGGCCAACTTATGCTGTCGTATCGCTTCAACCGTGCTCTCGGGCAAAACATCGGAGCCTTCCGTGAGAGCACTGACACCTGCCGTGCGTTCAACCCATTCGATCTGGGCGCCTGCCGCAGCCAGGATTCTCTTCACAGCCTCCGTTATTTCGGGCCCAATCCCATCACCTGGCAAAAGTACAATCTGATGATTCTTCATAACCTTGTTCCTCGACCTACCTGAAACCTAACACGCCTTGAAGCCCAGTGAAACTATCTTTCCTCTCGCACTACTGTAAAATGTTAACGGTCAAGTCAACTGATCTGATCGGCGTCGGCCCGCTGTTCTCTTAAGGGTCGTATAGCGTGATGAGAGAAGTACGATTCGGACAGGTCGTATCCGGGATGATCGCTATCGTGCGCGAGGGTAGAAGTTGAGGGAGGCGGCTGGATGCAACAGTTTCTCCTTCAGCAACGGGCAACCACCCGGGCACAGCCGTCAAAGCGATGAACGATCGGTCACAGGTGAGGCGCTTGGGCGACATCAATAATTGGCTTTCGCAAAACGGGCACTAAACCCAGGTAACAAGGAAATGAAAGAGGAAAAGACCAAAGAAGCGACAGTTGAAGACTCCGGAGCAGAATTGATAGACGAGACTGGTGAGTCCAGCGAACCTGAACCGGCCCAGGAGTCCGGGATCGTCCTGGCCGGAGAGATGTTACCTCCGTCTTTGCCGATTCTTCCGGTAAGACCCCGTCCTTTTTTCCCGGGAATTCACATTCCTCTCCAGGTCGGTGAACACCAGTTGGATGTTGTGAACTGGACTCTTGAATCAACCCACCGGACCTTGGGCCTGTTGTTGGTCAAGAGTCAGGATGAGGAAGACACTCCTGAGAACCTCCACGCTGTTGGAGTTGCGGCAAAGATCCTGAAAGCATTCAAGAATGAGGATGGCACGGCACACATCCTGATTGGCTGTCTGGAGCGTTTCACCGCTCACGACTTGAAGAAGACCGAAATAGGTATTTCTGCCGAGGTCGAGTATCACCTTGCCACTGAAATGAAGGGTGACGAGGAGATCAAGGCCTATACGATGGCAGTAATAACAGCTCTCAAAGAGCTCATGAAGACCAATCCTCTTCACTCGGAAGCGATCAAGCTCTTCCTCTCTCACTCATCTATGCTGGAAGATCCCGGGAGATTGGCAGACTTTGCTTCCAGTCTGACAACGGCAGACGGTCAGGAATTGCAGCAGATTCTTGCTGAATTCGACATCCGACCACGGCTCGACAAGACCCTGGTGCTACTCAGAAAAGAACTGGAACTCTCCCGACTCCAGCAGAAGATCACGAAGCAGATCGAGGAGCGGATGTCAACCCAACAGCGTGAGTTCTTTTTGCGAGAGCAACTCAAGGCCATCAAAAAAGAACTGGGGTTGGAAAAAGAAGGGAAAGCGGCCGAAATCGAGAAGTTTGAGAGGCGGTTACGGCACCTCAAGTTTAATGATGAAGCACTGAAAGCGGTCGAGGACGAAATGCAGAAACTGCAGATCCTCGAGCCTGCCTCTCCTGAGTACTCGGTCACGCACAACTACCTGGACTGGTTGACGATCCTGCCGTGGGGCAAACAGAGTAAAGACAGCTTCGACCTGGACCGTGCCCGGAAGATTCTTGACCGCGATCACTACGGATTGGAGGACGTTAAGGACCGCATCCTGGAATTCATTGCGGTGGGCAGGATGAAAGGGGATATCGCCGGATCGATTCTCTGTCTGGTGGGTCCCCCGGGAGTAGGAAAGACCTCTGTAGGTATGAGCATCGCCAGTGCCATCAGACGCAAATTCTATCGATTCTCACTGGGTGGGATGCGGGATGAAGGTGAAATCAAAGGACATCGCCGAACCTACATCGGTGCCATGCCGGGTAAGTTCATTCAAGCGTTGAAGACGGCTGGAACCTCCAATCCCGTTATCATGTTAGATGAGATCGACAAAATAGGGGCCTCCTTTCGGGGAGATCCGGCGTCAGCTCTGCTGGAAGTTCTCGACTCGGAACAGAACTCTGCTTTTCGAGATCATTACCTCGATGTGCCTTTCGACTTGTCCAACGTTTTGTTCGTGACTACCGCAAACCAGCTCGACACTATCCCGGGTCCGCTCCTGGATCGCATGGAGGTCATCCGACTTCCAGGCTATATACTCGAAGAGAAAGTCGAGATCGCTCGCAGATACCTCATTCCAAAGGCGCTTCGCCGGCACGGCCTGAGCAGAAGTCAGTTGACCATCTATAAATCTGCGCTAACCACGATGATAGACCGCTATGCGCGTGAAGCCGGCGTTCGAAGCCTGGAAAAACTGATCCGCAGGATCATGCGGAAAGCAGCTATGCTATTTGCGACAGCGTCGCAAAACCAGAAGCGAGTTGCTGTCAAGAAGGCCGATCTGGATGAGTACCTCGGGAAGCCCGTTTTCACCGATGAGGAGCTTCTGGAGGGCAAGGCGGGCATCGTCACAGGCCTGGCCTGGACGAGCATGGGAGGCGCTACCTTGCAGATCGAAGCCGCCGCCGTGGCGAGTAAACAGAAGGGATTTAAACAAACCGGTCAACTTGGAAATGTGATGGTCGAGAGTTCCGAGATCGCCTATTCCTACGTGATGGCAAACGTAGTGGAGTTCGGTGGTACGCGTGACTTTTTCGACAAACGCTTCATACACCTGCACGTTCCGGCTGGAGCCACGCCAAAAGACGGACCGTCAGCAGGAATCACTATGGCAACGGCCCTGATCTCGATGATGATCCAGAGGAAGGTCCGGAAAAAGCTGGGTATGACCGGCGAACTGACACTTACCGGCCGGGTTCCCCCCATTGGAGGTGTCAAAGAGAAGGTCATTGCTGCCCGTCGGGTGGGGCTTAGGACGCTGATCTTCCCTGGAGCGAACCGAAACGACGCCGATGAATTGCCCGACTATCTGCGAAACGGGATAACATTTCTGTTCGCAAATGAGTTCAGTGAAGTCTTTCACTGGGCTTTCAAGCGGTGAGGACGAAGCAGTTCGTAGACTTCACCGCTGAGTCACAAAGAGCACAAATCACAAGACCAAAGGATCGTGCCACTAACATAAGTCAACACTAACACCCGAGTTGACTTATATCCAGACTCGAGATGTACCCTCCGAACCATCGCTCCCATCTCTCGATTCTCTCGAAAAGTACTTTCAATTGCCCTACAGGTAGCAGTAGGATAGAGATAGAAAGAGGAGGGTCTTATGCCAAAGCAGAGCCGTCGTCGTTCCCGCCTTGAACCTCGAATCCTGATCCTTTTCCTGATTCTTGGAATTCCTCCG
>JAUVSF010000739.1 GCA_030597245.1 Acidobacteriota bacterium | reverse complement strand
TCATTCAATCCAAAACGAACCAGGAATTCCTGTGTCGTCCCGTACATGATCGGTCGCCCTACAACTTTCTTCCGGCCCCGCATCTCAATCAGCTTCTTTTCCAGAAGTGTACGGATCGTTGAGGTGCCTTTTACACTGCGAATCTCCAGGATTTCGGGGAGCGTTACAGGCTGCTTATAGGCGATGACCGACAGCGTTTCGAGCGAGGCCTGGGAGAGTTTGGCGGACGGCTTGGTCTTCAGATACTGCCGAATCACTTCATGATTCTCGGGACGTGTTGTGATCCGATAACCCCCTGCAACATTTCGAATCTCGACCGCTGCCTGTAACGAGTTGAACTCGGTAGAAAGAGCCCCCAGAGCGTCCGAGATCTCTTCAGACGAAAGATCGGAAAACACCTCCGAAAACTCCACTACTGTCACGGGTTCCCTGGCCGTGAAAAGGATGGCCAGTAATTCGGTCTTCACCCTGCCTTTCAGCATGCAACGATCCTGATGTCCTTAAACACGCCTCTCTGGAACAGTCGTACTTCGTGAAGGCGGGCCATTTCCAGAAGGGCAAAGAAGGTCATCACCAGATGCATCCGGGAGATCGGGCGCTCGAAAAAACTGGAGAAAAGTACCACCCTCTGGACCTTCAGGAGCTGACGTAATTCAGCCAGTTTTCCTTCCAGAGTCACATTATCACGCTCCACCTCGAGCACAATCCTGTCCTTGTAACGCTGGACAATCTCATGAAAGGACTTAATCAAGTCAAAAACCGACGCTGAGACTGCTTCCAATTCTTCGTCTTCAAACTCGTTCTCACCCCTCGTCCAGACGGAGTCCTCAACCTCTTGCCGGTCGTGGAGCAGACCGGCGGCCTTCTTAAACTTCTCATATTCAAGGAGGCGATCTACCAACTCCTGGCGCGGGTCTTCAGTAACCTCTTCCCCGTCGGCTGTGCGGTCTGAAGGGAGCAGCATTCGGCTCTTAATGTGTATCAGAGTGGCAGCCATCGCTACGAACTCACCTGCGAGCGTGATGTTGAGATCCTCCATTAGCCGAAGGTATTCGAGGTACTGCTCAGTTATCTTAGCGATCGGGATGTCGTACAGGTCTACCTCCTGCACTCTGATCAAGTGCAGAAGCAGGTCCAGCGGACCTTCAAACATCTCCAGCTGGACTCTATATGCAGACGAATCCTGGGCAGCAAGCATCGGCTAGTACTTTAGCCCCATTGACTGACGTACCTCGTCCATCGTAGAAGAGGCCATCTCGCGTGCTGCCTTACTGCCCCCAGACAAGACGTCGTACACATATCCGATGTTCTTCTCCAGTTCTACCCGCTTTTCGTAAAGTGGTTCGACAAGCGGCAACATGTTTTCGAGGAGACGATTCTTACAGTCAATACAGCCGATCCCGGCGGACCTGCACCCCTCAACGACCCACTCTCTCGACTCGGTGTCGGTAAATACTTTGTGATGATCGAAAACGGGACAAATTTCCGGGTTTCCCGGATCGGTCCGACGCATTCGTGCCGGATCCGTGATCATCGTCAGGACTTTCTGGCGGATACTCTTCGGATCTTCCGACAGCTGGATCTCATTCCGGTACGACTTGCTCACTTTGCGCCCAACCGTCCCGGGAAGGCGAGCTGCTCTGGTCAGTTTCGGCTTGGGCTCCGGAAAGACCGGCGCATAGAGATTGTTGAAACGCCGTGCGATCTCACGGCTTAGTTCAATATGTGAAACCTGGTCTTCTCCCACGGGCACAAACTCAGCTTTATAGATCAGAATATCTGCGGCCTGAAGAACCGGGTAACCCAGAAAACCGTAGGTTGACAGATCCTGCTCCTTCAACTGGACAATCTGCTCCTTATACGTCGGGACTCTTTCGAGCCAGGGTATGGGCACAAACATCGAGAAGAGCAAGTGCAACTCCGCATGTTCCGGAACCAGCGACTGCACCATCAGTGTTGATTTCTCGGGATCGAGACCCGAGGCCAGCCAATCAATCGCAGTGTCGATAAGGTTCTCTTTGGTCTGGCTCACGTCCTGGTAGTCGGATGTCAGTGCGGGCCAGTCCCCGGTTCCGAAGGTGCGGTCGTGTTGATCCTGC
>JAUVSF010000210.1 GCA_030597245.1 Acidobacteriota bacterium | reverse complement strand
TCCGAAACCAAGCCATATGGTCAAAACCACGGACCCCAACCCAGCTGCGCCCGTCAAAGGATCCCCGATGGCAAAAATACGCCTGATCACCTTTAATCGAAAGCCAAAACCAAATGTTTGTACTCTCCAGTTTGGCCAGTTGGCCAAATCTCTTCAGTGCCATGAAGAGCGTCGGGGCGTTCTGAAGCTGACTCATCAGACCAGGGGTGAAGTTCTCCAGCCCGGCGTATTGAATGAAGCGGAACGGAAGATCTGGAATACCTTCGCTGTGTGCTATCCGGTCTACGAACGACCACTGTGAAAGGGTAGAAACCCAACTGTTTGGATCTTCAAGGGCCGAAATAGGCACCCGTGCCTGAGTTAGGGTGCGTTCGACTGGGACTCCGGCGTCGTGAAGGAAATCGACAAAACAAATAACCTGCACAGCGCGACTTAGCGGAATCGTTCCCTGGCGATTTGTCACGTCTCCCCTTTACAGATCTATATTATCTCATTTATGGATTACTAGAATGCCAGAGCAGTCCAACCTTGCGCTTGATCATAATATAACTATGGTTGCTTCTGACTCTTGGTTTCAAACGGTTGCTCAAAACATCGGCCTCGCTGAACATTTACTTCTGGATGAGGTCGAGACTGAACAGACCATCCGGGTGCATGAAGACGGGACGCTTGAAGTTCTGTAGTAGTGGCGTGAAATGTCAAGTCTTGGGCGTGGACTTGATCCTATAATCCTCGTAAAGTTCCGGACAGTACCATACTATTGAACCCGGGTGGCCACTTCGAGGATTCCAGCGAAGGCACCTGGAGTTACCTGTCTGCCGTAGTCGGACGCGATGCAGGCTACCGCATCGCTGGAGGAAGGTGAAAACTTCGTGTTCAGGCTCGCTACAAACGCCAGAGAAGCGATCAAGATTGGGCTGGCTATAACCCTTGCCTATTACCTCGCGATGCGTTTGTCGTGGGTCAGCCCCAGCTGGGCCGCCATCTCCGTTGCGTTTATCAGTTTGCCGACTGCCGGGCAATCGCTTAACAAGGGTTTCTTGCGAATGGGCGGGACGCTGCTCGCTCTTGTTGCCGGGCTTTTCTATCTCGGCCTGTTTCCCCAGGATCGCTGGCTGTTTTTCATTTCCTTCACCCCATTCCTGGCTTTTGTCACCTACAAGATGTTGGGAAAGAATGGTCAGTACTTCTGGTACTGCACCGGATTCGTCAGCATGATGATTACCACGGCTGGACCGGCTTCGTCGGAGCATGCCTTTGAATTCGCGGTGTTCCGTACCCTCGAAACCCTGATAGGGATCGTGATCTGGACCCTGGTTTCCGTTCTTATCTGGCCGCGGACAAACCGGCAAGGCCTCAAGAAGGTCAGCCACGAGTTGCTGGTTACTCAAGAGAAACTCACTCGTTGCTACCGGAACCGAATTGCCGGTAGAGACTCCGGCGAATCGCTTCGATCACTTCGGAGCCAGGAAGGGCAACTGGTAGGTCAATTGAGCCAAACGATCGAGGCGGCAGGATCGGAAAGCTACGAGGTACACGAGGTTCGCCACCTCTGGGAACGTTTGCAGCGATTGTCTTTCTCCATGATGGGGGTTCTGGATCGCTTGCATACTGGATTGACGGATCTCCAGCAGATCGATTTGGAGAAAGTACTGCCCGATCTGGGAGTACTTTTCAGCGAGCTGAGCTCACGTTTCGAGGAAATGCAGCGCGTTCTGAGCGGGAGGCCCCCGGCGCGTCCCTGCGAGGTTATTTCGCTCTCGCCCGCCCACAGGGATTCACAGGTTCTAAACCACTTCCAGCGGGCAGCCGTGGAGGTCACGAGAACCGAGTTGGAAAGACTCGAAGCACTGACCCGTGCCATGGTCGAGTGCGTTCGGGATCTCGAACAATACCGAGCGGAAAAGCAGCGCCCTGTAGCCGTTGCGGGTTCAGGCCCCGTTAGCGGCCGGTTCGGTCTGCCGCCGCTGGATCCCGATCGGGTTAGAGGTGTCATCATGGTTGTCTTGTCCATGTGGGCCGGATCCCTCATCTGGATTTACATCAACCCGCCGGGTCACGCGATGTGGTACCAGTTCGTTCCCAACATTGCGTTGTCAGCTGTCCAGCATCCGCAGGTGAGGTTTACCCTGTTGAAACCTTTTGCTTTCGCCTACGTTGCAGGCCTGGTCACGTATGTCTTCATAATGCCGCACCTGACGGTGTTCTGGGAACTCGGAATAGTGATCTTCACGTTCGTATTTGTGGCGGCCTACTTCTTTCCGGGTGTGGGAAGGATCGCCCTGCTCCTGGCGATGTTCAATATGCTCGGGATCAATAACGAGCAGACCTATAGCTTTGGCTCCATGGCCAACGCCTTTGTGTTCACGATGCTCGGGCTCGCGCTGGTCCTTGCCTTGACGTACGTCACCCGTTCGCCGCGACAGGAAGAGGGCTTTATGAGCATGGTCTGCCGTCTTTTTCGCAGTTGTGAGTTCCTCGTATCCCGGGTGGCCGAGTCTGGTCAGTCCGGGTCTCTCCTGGAGGGGATGAAGATAGCGTACTATCGCCAGGAAATGGGATCCCTACCCACCAAGCTGGGAATCTGGGGGAAACAGATCGATCGAAAGAAGTTTCCCAACAACACCCCGGATCAGGTGAAGGACCTGGTGGCGAACCTGCAGGTGCTCGTTTATCGTGTCGAGGAGTTGATCGAAGCACGAAGTGCACCACAGGCTAGCATCCTGATGCGAGAATTGAGTGATGAGGTTCGCGCCTGGAGGATAGTCGTCGAGCAGGGGTTCGCGCGCTGGTCGGAGTACCCGGAAGCCGAATCTGCTGATGACTTGCGGGAACGGCTGTCACTGAGACTTGCCCGGCTGAATGCCGGCATCGAAGAGACGATGAACCGCGCCGGGGAAGAGGAACTCAGTGACGAGGAGAGACGGAATTTCTACCGGTTGCTTGGGAGTTTCCGCGGTGTGTCTCAAGCGGCCATCGCCTATGCGGGAGCTGCCGGCAGCATCGACTGGGCCCATTGGCGCGAAGAGCGGTTCTGATCGGGCTTTGCAAAAAGGAGGAATTGATGGAACACGTACCCAGAGAATTCGCTATCGGAGGGACGTACATGCCTCCCCTGTTGATAGCAGCCCTATGCGGGGTGGTAGCAGGGTGGCTCACCGGCAGTCTGCTCAACCACTACCGGCTGTCCCGCTACTTCTTTTACCCACCATTGGTCTTCGTTGCACTGACGATTATCTACACGGTCCTGATCGGGACCTGGGTTATTCCGGTATAAAGCCATGAAAAACTACTTGAAATATCTACTTACGGGAATTGTTGTCCTGGTAGCCGTGTTAGTCGTCCTCTTCAAGTACCAGGATTACGTCACCAATCCATGGACCCGCGATGGCCAGGTCCGTGCCGATGTGATCCAGATTGCTCCACGGGTTTCCGGGCCCATCGTCAACCTGCCGATCCAGGACAATCAGTTCGTCAAGGCCGGGGACCTGCTTTTCGAAATTGACCCGCGTACCTACGAGGCCAGTCTGGAACAGGCCCGTGCCCAACTAGACGAGACCGGCGACAACGTAGCGGCCTTGGAGAAGCAGGTTGAGACGGTGAAGGCGGCGGTCGAAGTTTCCAGGGCTGCGATTGAGAAGTCCAGGACTGCGGTTGACGGGTCCGGAGCCGCAGTCGAGGGTTCCAGACTGTCAATCCAGCAAGTTGAAAGCTCCATCAAAGAGCTGGACGCACAGATTGCTGCCAACGAGGCTGAGTTTGAACGACAGCAGGATCTAATAACCCGGCGGGCAACATCTCAGAAAGCGGTCGATCGAGCCAGGACCACCTACGAAGTTTCCGTGGAACAGAGGAACGCGGCCCTGGTCAACCTCGAGCAGGTACAGGCTTCGATACGCCAGTCGGAAGCTAACCTCGCCGGGTCCGAAGCCGGCTTGGTCGAGTCGGAAGCCAACTACCTGGAAGCAAAAGCCGGCCTGGAGGAAGCCAGGGCTCAGCTGGGCGCAATCGGTGAGGCCAACCCTCAGGTGCGTGCGGCGGTGGCCGCCGTCCGGCAGGCGGAATTAAGCCTCGAGTTCACTCAAGTCCATGCACCGGTCGACGGGTATGTCACCAACCTTAGTCTCAGACTGGGCACGCAGGCCGTGGCTAACCAGCCGATTCTCGCTCTGGTAGACGTTAGTAGCTACTGGATTGACGGGTTCTTCAGGGAAAACTACATCGCGAATATTCAGTCTGGGGACCGAGCAGTCGTGACTCTGATGACCTATCCCGAGACGCCTCTTGAAGGCCGGGTGGAAAGTCTCGGATGGGGTATCGCTCAGCAGGACGGCAGTACAGGGGCAGATCTACTACCCAGCATAAGTCCCACGTTCGAATGGATTCGGCTGGCCCAGCGCATTCCAGTACGGATCCATCTCATCGATGTTCCGGAGGAGATCAAGCTGCGAGTCGGAACAACAGCTTCCGTCCTGGTCATGACGGGGACGGCGGACCAGGAGGGTGAAGTGGTATTGCAGGCCGCTCCTTCAGCCCTGCAGTGATCCTGGCCCAACTTCTGATCGGATTGCACAAATGAGGAGCAAACTGATGTCTACAACTCATACCCGTAGAGGGCTTCACCGCTTGAGTCTCTGGATATTCGTAATGTGTTTCGCGACAAGTCCAGTTATCGCTCAAGACAGAAAAACGCTCGGCTGGATTGAGGCAATCGACCAGGCTTTGAAAGCCAACCAGAGTCTGGCAGCAGCACAGGAGGAGCTACAGGCCAGGCGGGAGGATATTTCGATTGCCAGAGCGAACTTCTTTCCCCGAATCGGGGTCGCAGGGTCGTTTTCAGAAAGCCGTTCGGCGACCTTTAGTGAGACTGCCGGAGTCATCCCTTCGTCCACCGGCATGGTTGGGGCAACCCTCAATCAGATGATCTATGACGAGAAGATCTTCGCTGACTACAGCATTCAGAAAGATCTTGTCGCGAGCCAGGAAGAACAACTGAGAAACACTCGCTTCAGTATTATTTCGGGCGCCGGCCAGGCCTATATTGGGGTCTTGTTAGCTGGAGATCTGCTCCTGGCCCAGATTGCCAATCGAGACCTGACTCATCAGAACTTGGAGATGTCACGTGTTCGAGAAGAAGTCGGGGCCACCAGCCTGCAGGAGGTGCTCCGTTGGGAGTCCCAGTTGTACTCGAATGAGCAGTCGGTGCCGGAACAGGGTAGCAGCGTACTGGCAAGCCGGCTCGCACTCAACCAGGTTCGGGATCGGCCGGCGGAAGAACTCAAAACGCTCGAGAAACTCACAGTTCCAGGAAACGGGTTCATTTTCTCGAGTGACATTGTTGCTGACTCTCTTTCCACCGCTGACAAAGCTCGCCGGTTAAGAGACTACCTGGTAGAGCTGGCCCTTAAGGATTCTCCCTTGATCTCCAGCCTCGACAGAGAGATCGCCGCACAGCAGCGCCAGCTTGACTCCAATCGCCGCTGGCTGATTCCGGATTTCGCTTTCAATGCCGGTGCCGACGCATTTCTGTATGCGACCGGAGCCAAAGGGCACCGGCAGGAGATTGATAAGGGTGCCTGGAAGTTCGGTGTGTCATTGAACTGGCCCGTCTTCAATGGGGGAGCCAACCTGGCAGAGGTTCATCAGTCCAACGCTGAATTGCGAGCCCTGCAATCCCAACGGAAAGAGCTCGTCAGTTCTCTGGAAGAGGCCGTACGGACTCAGGCAGCATTGGCGATTGCGGACTTTCAGAAGATTGGATTCGCCCGCGCTCAGGTAGATGCGGCTGAGAGGAACTACGTACTTGTCTACGATTCCTTTCTGGTCGGTGAGATCTCGCTTCTGGATCTGCTGGATGCGCAGACTGAGAAGCTGGCAGCCAACACTTCACAGATTGTGGCCCTGTATACTTTTCTGGCAGACCTGTTGGGACTCGAGCAGGCCATGGGGTACTTCCCGTTTCTGGAGCCGCAGAACCAGGTCGATGAGGCGATCCGGGAACTCGAGAGAAGATTGCAATAGTGGAGTGATGGGGGGAGGGAAGAATGGGGGGGTGGGGGAGTGGAGTGATGGAGTAGTGGAGTAATGGGGGACTGGCCTTTCTGGACAGAATCATTTGAAACTAGGGAGCTTCTCTGGCATTCTCAACGTCAGTGGCCGAAAGGGAATTCATTTTCAGAGTTCATGCGATTGAACGAATGTTTCGCCGACAGATCAGTCTTGCTGATGTTGAAGAAGTTGTTCGATCCGGTCGCGTAATTGAATCCTATCCATCTGATATTCCTCACCCCTCTCAACTTATTCTTGGAGTGGTTAAGGGTCGCCCAATACATGTTGTTGCGGCCAATGATCCTGGGACACGACAGTGTATAATAATCACGGCCTACGAGCCGCATCCAGACCGTTGGAAGCCAAGGTTCGAAAGGAGACGACAATGAAGTGTCTTATCTGCAGACAGGGCAAAACCATTCCTGGCGAAACTACGATAACTCTCGATAGGGGCCATACGATTCTTGTTTTCCGCAAAGTCCCGGCTGAGGTCTGCGAGAATTGCGGTGAGGCATATGTTGCCGAGGCCACAACTCGTTCACTGCTGAAAAATGCCGAAGAGGCGGTCGCAAAAGGTGTGGAGGTTGACATCCGCCAGTTCAGTGCGGCCTGACCATTCGTCACTCTTGAGAGGCCGTAGCCAGTACCCTCCGGGAATGGAGTACTGGAGTGTTGGAGTAGTGGAGTATGGGGGGATGTGGAGGAATCGGAATCGGGGCTCAGTGCTTGCAGGGGAGCAGATCAGATAACTGAAACACAGTTCGAAACGCTAGATACAATGGCTCATAAACTAGAAGATGGCCTGCTGAGGTTAGTAGAAAGTCTGGAACGGAAACGTGACAAGGGTGATTGGATAGACCATCTGGTTGTGAAAGAAAGCAACGCTCTGTATGGCCCGGTATCGGAAGAAGATCGCGGTGAAGGCCCGAAGAGATAGATGCTCTCTTCCCCCCATTCCCCCCATCACTCCATTACTCCACTATTCCATTCCTCCATCAGTCCATCCCCCCATTCTTCCATTCCCCATGAGGGAAGTTTCGGGTCCCCGTCGCCTCCGAGCCCGGTAGGATGGCATGAAAATTCCAACTTGACGAATTTGCCAAACTGAGTCATAATTGAGTCAATACGAATCATAAATGAATCAGGAGAGAAGTGATGCACCAATTGTCAATTCGCGGGTTTGATAAGGAATTAGAACGCCGACTCAGAGAGGTGGCGAAGGAGCGGGATATCTCCCTGAACAAAGCGGCCATCTTGCTGCTTCGGAAAGGCGCTGGACTCGATACGACGAATCGGTGCACGAACGCAGTAGGTGATTCACTGGACGAGCTTATAGGGTGCTGGACGGCCGAAGAGGAGAAAGACTTTTTGAAAAGCATCGAAGCCTTCGAGCGAATCGACAAGGTACTCTGGTCATGAAAGTACTTCTCGACACTAATGCTTACTCGGCTTTGATGCGAGGCGATTCATCGGTCGCGGATCGAGTCAGGAAATCCGAGGAGGTCTTGATGTCTGCCGTTGTTGCGGGCGAGCTTCTGTTTGGCTTTCGAAACGGATCTCGATTTACGAGAAACGTGAAGGAATTGGAGACCTTTCTGCATAACCCATATGTTAGGTTTGTTCCCGTAAATTGGACAACAGCCGACCGCTTCAGCCGGGTTGCAGTGGGGCTCAAGCAGAAGGGCACGCCTATTCCCACCAATGATATCTGGATTGCTGCACAAGCCATGGAAACGGGAGCCGACTTGATTTCCTTTGATGAGCATTTCAAGAACGTTGATGGACGTGCCTGGATTCACCCGGAGGAACGGGCGTAAATGGGGGAGGGGAGGGGGGAATGGAGTGCTGGAGTGCTGG
>JAUVSF010000688.1 GCA_030597245.1 Acidobacteriota bacterium | reverse complement strand
CCCGATTATTTTGGCCAGGGAATCACAACGGATCATGACGTGGATTGATTCTGCTCAGGAGGCCGGCGCGGTGCTGCTCTGCGGTGGCCACCAAGAGGGAACTTCGATCGAAGCAACCCTGCTGGAAGAAGTGCCGGACAATCACGAACTGAACTGTCAAGAGGCATTCGGACCGGTTGCGGTCCTGTCTTCCTTCTCCGACTTCGATGCGGCACTGAAGAGCGTGAACAAAAGCAAATTCGGTTTGCAGGCGGGCATTTTCACGCGAGATCTGTTCAAGGCTCAGAAGGCCTGGGATGAATTGGAGGTTGGAGGAGTCGTGATCGGCGACGTTCCTTCGTGGCGGGGCGCCCATCTGCCCTACGGTGGTGTCCAGGGTAGTGGCCTGGGTCGAGAGGGGATCCGTTATGCTATTGAGGATATGACGGAACTTAGACTGCTAGTCATACGGACACCGCAAGACTGACAGCGTATGAACCGGGCAGGACGAGCCTTACCCGGTTCGTAGAATTGCGGATTTTCGGATCGTGTCGGAAGTCCTCGAAGCCGACGGGTTCCTAAGGGCGATGTTGCTCCCGGGACTCCGGTTCAGAGCAACAATTACAGTTCGTATTCCCCTTCCCAGGCGTTTTCAACTTGATCAGGAGTGGGTAGAAGCCCTTTGTAGGTTCCTCCACCACGAATCTTTTCGAAACGGCCTGTGCCGCCGGTGTATTCAAAGGTTCCTTCCATGACAGTCTGCCCATCTGAAGTCGTGATCCGACCCCCGAAAGTTCCCCAGTCCTGATCGCCATTAGGGTGGTTATTCACCCAGTACCCACTCTGCTTTCCTGTGCCGTTAACTAGGTCGGCGCTGCCCCAATAGGTAATCGTGGCGCCCTCCCAGTTTGGATCGCTGGATTCTTGTGGCCCGCCAACTTCTCCCAGGCTGAACACATGCCCTGGAGCGTGGGGCAGAGAAACAACGGTCTGCCAATTGACCTTTCCAGAAAAACTACCCGAAATCTTTGTCATTGCACTATTCCTTTCTTTCCAGTGAGTGATTCAGAGCCGATGCATCACGAAACCGGCTCACAGCCGTGAATTCCTGCTACTTTTGACCTTTGATCGTAATGCGATCAGTCGGGAAATTCCCGTTCGAGAAATCCTGGTTGACTGCGACAACGACGACCGGAGCATCACATGAAAAGGTGGCACTTCCTTTAAAGCCATTAGGAAGGGAGTTGTTGAAGAAATCGACTACCGATCCCAGTGGGTCGAGGTCCAGGATCTCTTCGGCCTGCATGGTTCCATCCGCATTGAAGAACTCCAGCGAACATTGAATCTCATTGTCTCCAATGTTCTGGACAGCGATACCAAGGCCGTTTCTGTCGCTGGCCTCCGCTGGGAAGTGATGCACCAGTGCGGCATCAGTTGGGTCCGAGAAAAACGCTCCAATTTGCAGTGGAGCGGGCATTCCCTTGACATCGAGTTGCCAGGTCAGAAAAGGAGCCAGAAAGATGCCATCTCTGAGCGAGGCGTCCAACATCGCTGCCCCCACATGCACACTAGAATCGGGCGCGGCCAGAATGATGTCCTTGGTTGCTCCCGGCTCGACCGACTCGTTGATCGAGAAGTTCACTGATCCGTCCCGGTTGAGCACATCGATTCGAAAAGAAGCAGTCGTCCCCGTGGCACCCCCTGCTGAACCTCCCGTGTGCCGGATTGTCACGATCGCTTTGTTTTCGTCATCCAGCCAGAAGACGTGAGGCGCAAACCACCTCCGGCGAGTAACATCGGAGCCAAAGCGGCCGGTGTTCCGGACGTCGCGTTGAAGTTTGGGCCAGGAACTGGCAGCCAGGCCGGATGACGAGCTTCTCAGTGCATAGAAGTTGCTGTCGTTGGAGCCAAAGTACACGGTGCCGTCCGGTGCGATTGTGGGTGAGGACTGGATGTCTCCACCCACTTCAAACACCCATCTCTGCGTACCATTCGGCCGGAGAGCGAAGAGTTCCTCAGTGTCGGTCCCGAAATAGATCGTCCCATCGAACCCAACAGCAGGGGCCGTTTGAACACGCGCCGCAGTCTCGAATTTCCATTTTTCACTGCCATCCGCGGGATTGAGAGCTACTAGAGCCCCATCGATGGCGCCGTCAGCGACAGGAACATAGACATCTCCGTCAACACCTGTCGAGACTGAACGTCTGATCCTTCCGACAGTCACCTGCCACTTGAGTGTCCCGTCCGGATTCACGGCGGTAACGTTATCAGTGGTCGAACCACTGGTTACATAGATCGTTCCATCTTCGGCAAGGCTAGGCACTGAGACGATTCCCGGTCCCACGTCCAGATCCCACTGTCGTACTCCGGTTGAACTCAGTGCATAAAGGACACCTCCGGCGTCCCCGAAGAGGACCACACCATCAGTCCCGATGGAGATTCCAAAGGTGGTTGTCGGAGGGTCGAAGGTCCAGAACTGGCTTCCGTCGGGATGAATGGCAAAAACCATGGCGTTGGATGAGCCTCCAATCGGTGCATAGATCGTTCCATCGGCTGCGATCGCCATCGGCCCGGTTACATCATCTCCGATGCCGGAATCGAAAGTCCATTTCACGGAACCGT
>JAUVSF010000675.1 GCA_030597245.1 Acidobacteriota bacterium | reverse complement strand
TGCGCATCCGAGGCTGCACAGAATGTCGGAACGACTGGCGCCGCCCATTGCCGGTCGGCTTAACGTTGTAGTACTTTGCGCTAATCCGGTCGTGCATATAGCTGCGCAAGATCCCATTTTCGACCAGATAGGTTTCCTGGCTGTCGGTCGCTTCGTCATCAACGTTAATAGAGCCCCGGATGTTCGGGTTCGTACCGTTGTCGACAATTGAAACGAACTCTTTAGCTATGGGCTTGCCAATGCGGTCTGCATAAATAGAGATTTTCTTCCGGTTGAAATCCGCTTCCATTCCGTGGCCGATCGCTTCGTGCAAGAGGATCCCGGAACTGCCGGCTGCCAGAACCACTTCCATTTCGCCACCTTCAGGCTTTACGGCGTCGAAGAGTCCGACAGTTCTCTTCACTGATTCCGAGGCCAGGCGGTCAACATTCCTGGGAGTGAAGAACTCGATTCCCTGGCGCCCCGCCAGGTTGAATGAGTTCATTTCACGCTTTCCGTCCTGCTCTGCTGTGCAGGTAACGTATATCAACGTCATCGGCTGGTAGTCGAAAGCGACCCTTCCATCCGAGGTGGCGACGAGGATGTACGAACTCTCGTCGATGAACCAGATACTCGATTTCAGGACTCTTTTGTCCAAGGCAAAAACCTTGTCGTTAATGGTCTTGAGGTAAGGGATCTTTCGCGAGATCGAAACGTCTTCCCAGCTGGTTTCGAGGGGGTAGTAGTTGGGCGTCTTGTGAAGTTTGAGGCCCACCGGCTCCACCTTCCTGGTACCTTTCGCGATGGCGGCCGCGGTCTGAGCCGCCAGCTTCATCGCTTCCGGGGTGACCGCCTCCGGGAAGGAGTACCCGGTCTGATCGCCGGAAAGGACTCTGATGCCAACACCGTAGTCGACGTTTGTGTAGGCGCGGTTGACTGCTTTGTCCTCCAAACCTACGTAATTGGACAGCTTATGTTGAAAGTAGACGTCGCAGTAGTCACCCCCTCTTTCGAGGGCCGCCCCAATGACCTTGCGAATCAGCGCGTCATCGACGCCGAAGTGGGCATAGGCTTCAGCCAGAGATAAATTTCCGGTGTCCGGCCTGTGGAAAGCGGTTGCCGGCGCTGTCCGCAGAAAGGCTGGTAATGCGGCAAACATGAGGCCCTGTGTGCTGTGTCTCACGAACTCCCTACGGTTAAGTCTTGCCATAATCTGTTCTCCCTTAGAATGGTCGTCCGTTGAAGTGGGTACTCATTATCTCTTGCACGAAGTATCATTCGCAAACGTTCCACTTTCTGGAATCGGAAGTTCCGATGTGAATGGGGGATGATCGGGGGAACAGTCTTGGGTCTTGGGTCTTGAGGATTGAGGCTGGGGGCTTGGCATCCTCGTTCGTGCTCGTGCTCGTAATCGAACCCCCATTCAAGATGCGTTCTATCCCTTAGCGAACTTGGCGAGCTTTGCGTGAGATGAATCTGTCTTGCACCAAGAACGTAGAACACAGTATTTGGTTTCGCAGGCCCGAACTGAACCTAGAGCCTGCCCTTGACGGCACCTGAAGCCGTTGCTAGACTCGGCGCCAAATCCGCACTTGATATATTGCCTTTTCAGGAAGACAGAGGAGAAACAACTGGCTGAGAGTCACACTTCACTTAGGTTTGAAGAGGTCTTCTTAAGCATAGGTGCGCACCGGCTGGTCTCTGATCTGAGCTTCGAGGTCATGAAAGGAGAAACCCTCGTCCTCCTGGGTAGAAGCGGTTCCGGAAAAACTTCGACACTTAAGCTCATCAATGGCCTGCTCATGCCCGATCAGGGAACAGTGTTTGTCGAAGGGACACCCACGACCGCGTGGGATCCGATTCGACTTCGACGAGGCATCGGCTATGTCATTCAGGAAGTCGGCCTGTTTCCTCATTTGACGATCGAACGGAACGTCGGGCTGGTGCCTCGTCTGGAGGGATGGGAGGCGGGAAGAATCAGAGCTCGCGTGGTTGAACTTCTCGAAATGGTAGGTCTCGAGCCGAAAGAGTTTGCTCACCGCCACCCTCACGAGCTGTCCGGTGGCCAGCGTCAGCGTGCAGGCGTTGCCAGGGCCCTGGCAGCTGATCCACCCCTGCTTCTCATGGATGAACCCTTTGGCGCTCTCGATCCTGTTACACGGGTCGAGGTCCAGCGCGAGTTCTCGAGTTTGCAGGAAAGGCTTGGGAAAACCGTGGTTTTCGTGACACACGATGTTCGGGAAGCATTCCGGCTTGGTTCTCGAATCGGGCTGATGGAAGAGGGGAAGCTGGTTGAATTGGCTTCGCCGCAAGACTTTCTGAACTCCGAATCTCAGAACGCAAAACAGTTTCTTGAGATTCTCAATCTCCCGGTGAGCAGCACAAGTCCTGCTTAAAGGATAAAGAAATGGGCTTTCTTGAGTTTGTAACCAGCCATCGACAGGAACTTCTCCAACTCACCAGGGAACATATCGTCATCGTAGGTGTATCGTGCCTGCTGGCGACTCTTGTAGGTGTGCCGCTCGGAGTTCTGATTACTCGGAGACCCACCGTACGAAAAGTAGTCCTGGGTTTTGCCAATGTGATGCAGACTGTCCCGAGTTTGGCGCTGTTCGGGTTTTTAATGCCACTTCCGTTTCTTGGAGGCATCGGTGCCCGGACAGCAATCGTTGCCCTGGTTTTGTATGCCTTGCTTCCAATTATC
>JAUVSF010000140.1 GCA_030597245.1 Acidobacteriota bacterium | reverse complement strand
ACCAGAGGCACTTCGTGGCGCTCTCTCAACAAGATTTCCGGTCCTCTCAGAATCGAACTCTTCTTCAACCCGGCTTCTGAGAAGCCGGGAGAGAATTCAACCGGCTTAAAGGCCTGATACTCTTCATCAGCCTTAAGGTTTTCCAAGAAGCCGGTTGCGCTCTTCACCTCTTGACCAAGAAGAATCTGAAAGGTATCCAGAAGAGACTCCCTCGTAAAGGTTCTTGGCTCGAAATCGGAGGGAAGAGACTCCAGAAGAGCCAACTTCTTCTGACTCAAATACGTTCCGATAAACTTCCTAACATCCGGGTCTGTGATGGCCGCAACTTCCGAAGGATACCGATCCCGCTGCCGAAAATCGCCTAAGGCTTCGGCGACGGCAAGTGAAAAGGCTCGGTGGCCCAAATCCTCTAAAGAGGCGTAGTAGTCGGTAACCAGCAGCGCCTTCGCCCGATCCAGAACAGGGACTGGAACTCCATTGCTTTTCAGCGTCTCCAGAAGTCCGAGAAACTGAACTTCTGCTTGTTCCAATCGACCCTCTTCCGGCGCCAATCCAACGAGGAAGAGCCCACCCGCCTCGGTATCCCTGATGGCTGAGCACGATCCAAAAGGCACTCTGCTTTTCTCCGGCCGTGGAATCCGAAGCAGGGCCGCCTGCCCTTCTCCCAGCATGTATTGTAGAAGCCGCGCAACGGTGTGGCTCGGCTGACGGAAATCCGGCACCGGATAGCCCAGAAACAGCAGAGGTTCACTCGTTTCTCCCCTCACCTGCCGGTACCTGAATTCATCTGCCGGGGTCTGGCCGAGTTCGAGTGCATAGGATCCTTCCCAAGGCTCCCCGGCAGCACCGGCTTTTCCAACCAGATCCACGATCTTCTTGAGCACGCGTTCGCGCCGTATTGACCCGGAAACCGCAACAACAACATTGGCGGGCCGGTAATATGTATCCCGGAACTCCGCGAGCGAGACCCTTTCAGGAACCTCGATCGAATCAGCTTTTCCGAGGTTAAGCACCCATTCGAGGAACCCCTGCTCCACCGGCTGCGTAAGTTTCCTTTTCTTCCTTTCCTGCCAGTTGGCAATCTCCGTAGCGAACTCCAGTTCACCGGCTCCATGCTCCTGCTTCCCCTTCAGGAGTCCAGCATGGACCTCCAGTGCGTCTTCCAACTCCTCAGAGGGAACAAGGGAGAGAAAGGAAGTGTCAAAGCCCCTCACCGAAAAACTGGAAACACCGCCAACAGGGTAAATACCCTCACAGAATGCCGGGAACAACAGATTGGCGTAGACGTGCGGCATTCCCCTCGGAACTCTCTTGTCGAAGGAGCCAACCTTAACGAAGGTGAGAACGGCAGCCAGCGGGGAGTGCGCGTGTTCCTCGACAACAACTGTCAAGCCGTTTCTCAGGACGGCACGCGTCAGATTCCCTTCCGTATTATGAGAGCGGAAGGCCGCAAAATACTCGGGGAGCGTCTTCCGGCTTCCAGAACGCCGCTGTGCCACTCCTCCCATCGAAGCTGTCAGCAAGACGCTCATCAGCACACCTAAAGAAAGGAACCGGAGACTACGCGGCATGCGAGCAATCCTATCAGCCTTGATCCGGCTAAAGCAATTCAGCCCGAAACCTCCTGTTCATCACCGTAAATCCCCTTACTCAACGGAATTCTCAGGTCGGTTTCTGCGACTTCTTTCCCTCTTCCGCTCCCGGGTGTTGTATGCTACTAATGGTTGTCATCATGAAAGTGCGAGAGCTCGATCAACGACAAGTAGTTGAAGGCTTGAAAGCGTTGGATACCGGTGTTATCGACGACTTCGTCGATCAATATTCACGCCCTCTCTTCGGAGTCATTCTGAACTACACCAAAAATCCTTCTGATGCGGAGGAAATCCTTCAAGATACTCTGCTGAAAATCATCAAGAAGATCGAGACGTTTCGGGAGGAAAGCGACATCTGGCCGTGGATGCGTAGAATTGCCATCAACAATGGGATCATGTGGCTTCGAAAACACAGAGCGAAGCAGGATCGGACCACCCATCTGGAAGATCTGTTGCCCAAGTTCTCCAGAGACGGCGAGTTCGACAGCCCAATCTACGGATGGACGGTAGATCCGGAAGAGGTCTATCTCAACTCTGAACTTGCGGGCGAGTTGTACGAAGCCGTTCAATCACTAACCTATGAGTATCGTGTTCCGTTGGTTCTCAAAGACATTGAGGGCTACTCCATCAAGCAGATCTCGTCCCTGCTCGGACTGAAGGAGCCCACAACAAAAACCCGAATCCATCGAGCTCGGTTATTCGTTAGGGAGCGTCTAGCCAAGTATTTTGAGGGAAGATAATGAGAGATTTCTTCAAATGCCAAGAATGTGTTGATCTCCTGACCGATTACCTGGAAGGCAATCTCGAAGCCGACGTAAAGGACAGACTCGACGAACACCTCTCCGGCTGCGCGCCCTGCATTAACTTTGTCAAGACGTTTGAGAAATCCAAAGACCTGACAAGCCGGCTCCGGGAACAGCAGGTCAATATCCCTCGGGAAGTGCAAGAGCGGGTGAAATCGTTTCTAAAGGAGGAGATTGTTACTCTCAGCTCGGAAAGGCTGAAGTAGCCAGACTCTGAACTGATTATCAGCACTCGGTTTTTGTTCTTTCCTCAATCTTCTTCACTCCACGATTCCACTCCCCAAACCCCAATCACCACCTGCGAGTACACTTACCTTACAGACTATGAGTAATACCGAGACCCCTAGTTTTGGAGATGTGGTTGCTTCGCCCTCACTGGTTCCTTCCACTCGGATTACCGGCCGGGGACCATCTGGGAGGCTACCTCTCACCGCGGAAATGCTTCAACAGGAACCCAGTGGAAACCTATTCGGTCTGACGCAGAACGCAGCAATGGGCTGGCCTGCTGAACAGACAGACTCAGAGCAGTACCTGATTCTGAGTACGTCTGGTGGCCTCAAAGATGATTCCGGGGGACCCCTGGCACTCGGGTATCATACGGGACACTGGGAACTGGATCGACTCGTGGCTCGGGCCGCCCAGGCGTTCCGACAGCACGGAAAGCTCCCGTTTGCCGGCTACTGTACAGATCCTTGTGACGGGAGGACTCAAGGCACCACCGGAATGCTTGACAGCCTTCCTTACCGAAACGACGCGGCTGTCGTCCTTCGGAGACTCATCCGATCGCTTCCACAGCGGGTCGCGGTGATGGGAATTGCGACCTGTGACAAAGGCCTACCGGCGATGCTGCTGGCTTTGGCCGGCTGCGCTGAGCTGCCCGGTATCATCGTTCCAGGGGGCGTAACGCTTCCCGACCCGAAAGGGGAAGATACCGCAACCGTCCAGAGCATAGGAGCCCGCTTTGCTCAAGGAATGATTTCTCTTGAATACGCAGCGGAAATGGGTTGTCGAGCCTGCGGTTCAGCGGGGGGAGGTTGCCAGTTTCTGGGCACCGCTGCCACGACCCAGGTTATTTCCGAAGCTCTGGGTCTTTCACTACCGCATTCCGCCCTGATTCCATCTGGAGAGCCTCTTTGGGAAGACGCGGCTGCTCGTGCTTCTTTGGCTTTGATTCGACTCAAGATGCTGCAAATCCCAATCAGCAGAATCTTGACAACTGGTGCTATTGAGAATGCGATGCTTGTCCACGCTGCCTTTGGCGGCTCCACGAACCTGCTTCTTCACCTGCCCGCGATTGCTCATTCCGCGGGGTTGCCAGTTCCCACGCTGGACGATTGGACTCGGGTCAACCGCGCTACGGCCAGGCTGGTGGACGCACTCCCAAACGGGCCCGTGAACTACCCGACCTCCCACGTCTTCATGGCCGGCGGCGTCCCCGAAGTGATGCTCCATCTTCGCAGGATGGGGCTTCTACGCTTGGACGAGATGACAGCAACAGGCGAAACACTTGAATCTGTTCTCGATTGGTGGGAACAATCCAAGTACCGACGAGCGTGCTTGAACAGGTTGCGGGAAGAGTTAGACACGGATCCTTCCGAAGTGATCATGACTCCCGATCAAGCGCGGGCGAAAGGCCTCACCGGAACGCTGGTGTTTCCGGTCGGTAACATTGCGCCCCAGGGTTCCGTGGTTAAAGCGACTGCAATTGACCCAAAGCTCGTCGATGAGAAGGGTGTCTATCGCCATCGCGGAAGCGCAAGAGTCTTCACGTCTGAAGGGGACGCTATCAGAGCCATCAAAGGTCAGTCGGAGCGACCGGTCGAACCCGGAGATGTACTGGTCTTGATAGGTCTCGGCCCATGTGGAACAGGAATGGAAGAGATTTACCAGATCACCTCCGCTCTGAAGTTCTTGCCCTGGGGCAGCCAAGTCCCGGTCCTGACCGATGGGCGCTTCTCCGGGGTATCCACCGGACCGTGCATTGGACACATAGGTCCCGAAGCATTGGCCAAGGGTCCAATTGGCCACCTCCGCGATGGAGACATTATCGACATTGTCATCGACCGGGACCGGCTGGTTGGACACGTCAACTTCGTCGGCACAGGGGATCTTCCGACCTCCTCAGAAGCGGAGTCCACACTTGAGACACGTGATCCCCATCCGGGCCTGAAGCCTCACGCATCTCTCCCTGACGACACTCGCCTCTGGGCAGCGCTTCAAACCGTGAGTGGCGGTACCTGGAAAGGGGCTGTTTATGACGTCAATCTGATCCTCCGTGCCCTGGATCAAGAAGAGTGAACTGGCTGGGGGCTCGAAGAAGAAGTCTCGAGGTCTCGGAGTCTCGGAGTCTCGAAGGTTTGGGAATTGGGGCTTGGGGCGATTGACGAACGGGCCCAGGGCTCGAAAATCGTCAATCGAACATCGAAAATCGAGATGGGTTGTCAAGTCCAATTCAGACAGGGAAATCTCTAATGTCGATCACTTCCTAATGCAGGGAGTGGCGCTGAAAGGCGTGTTGCCCAAAAGGGCACCCCGCCCAAATCCGAAGCTCGAAGCTCGAAATTCGAAACAAATCTCAAGCTCGAATATCTAATGACTGAAACAGGCTGTCGCTTATAAGCTATTTAGAAACAGTCACTTTAAGGCGTTTAGACCTTAGACCTTCTAATTTCGAGTTTGTTTCGAGCTTCGGATTTCGAGCTTCGAGCTTGGTCTGTTGGGTTTGGGCAACAGACCCTGAAACACCACGCTCCGCATCAGTGCTGGAATATACTTTGTCGCAACTAATGCCTTACAATTGAATCTACACTATGAATAAAAGATCGGTGTCTCCTGTAGGATAAAAAGGAGTTAGTTACAGCCTTGGATTTCAAAAATGTGCTCAAACTGGTAGGAACGGGTATCGGAGCTGGTATCACAGGCGGCTACCTTGCGTTGAGGATTCGTCGGCCCAAACAATCGTACGATGATTTCCTGAAGCTCTACGATACTCTGAGTGTAGATTTCGTGGGTCAATTGGAGAGTTGCTTCCTCCAGACCATGCTGCCCGCAGTCGCGGAATCTGAAAGAGGAGAACTGGAAGAATTATTGGACCATCAAGCGAACTTCCTCGAGAAGATGCGGTTTTTCCAGCGCCATGTATCCGACTTCGATAGTCTGACTGTCAAGTCTCTTGAGCGGTTATACGCGGTTCGCCAGGAAGGTTTCATTGCGCTTCTGGCCCGAAAACGGCTTTCGGACCATGACAAACAGGCTGTCCAGATCGCAGTTGGTGAACTTTTCGTCACTCTGGACAAGGCCTTCTCGGAAGCTATGTTGGTCAATGTTCCAGAGGAAGATCGTGAGGAATTCAACACCCTGCACGACGAAACCCTGTCCCTGACGGAGCGACTAACCGCATATAAGGATCGTTACGCCAATCTCGGTTCCGTGCTTTTCGATGCCCTTTCTCTGTTCGAAAGCTACATCGTGGATTTGGGAAGGAGTTAAGCGAAATATCGCACGAGTGCAGTCCGCTTACGCTCTATCCCACCGGCTTGTGCAGTAGGCAGTTTCGGAACCTTTCGGGGGAGGAGTGAGCTATGGATATCGCTGTCGCACTGGTTCAAGCCTATCTGCGAGTTAACGGCTACTTCACGGTAGCTGAATATCCGGTCATAGAGGCTGTTCAGCGCGGTAAGTACCGAACCGTGACTGACTTGGACATCCTCGCTTTCCGATTCCCAAACGCGGGAAGGCTCGTGCCCGGTGCCGAGGAGGGGCAGGCCCCTTTTTTCGAACCTGATCCCCTTCTGGGCGTGTCTCGAAAGGAGGCCGATTTGATCATTGGAGAGGTGAAGGAGGGTCGAGCTGAACTCAACCACGGGGCTCAAGACCCAAACGTGATGCGTGTTGCCCTGAGGCGTTTCGGCTGCTGTGGCGCTTCTGAGGTATCCGTCGTCGATCAGCTGATTCGAACCGGCGAAGCAAAGCTCTCCTCCGGATACCGTGTTCGACTTGTTGCTTTTGGCACCTCCCAGTCTGACCAGGAGTCCCCCGGGTTTCAAGTGATCTTGCTACACCAGGTGATGGACTTCTTGCAGAACTATGTGAAACAGCATTGGAAGATCTTGAAACATGGACAGTTTAAAGATCCAGCCCTGGGATTCCTGCTGACGCTCGAGAAGATTAGACGCTCCACCCTTTAGGGTCTGTTGCTCAAACCATAGCAGGCCCCGATTCTTAATTCCCAAATCCCAAGCACCAATTCCCAATCAAATCGATCTTGTTTGATGGGATTTGGTGCTTGGGATTTGGGCGTGGCCCCTATTTGGGCAACACTCCCTTCGGCCCGCATATCCCGCCGGCCGGCTCCTGTGTCAGCGGATGCATCAGCCCGGACTACTCAACCAGAAAACGGTGTACGGTCAATTCCCGGAACTCTTCGCCGGGCCTCAAGATAGTGGAAGGAAACTCCGGCTTGTTTGGCGAGTCCGGATAATGCTGCGTTTCCAGACAGAAGGCAGCGTACCTGTTGTAGCCACCGGTGCCATTGCTCCCGTCAAGGAAGTTTCCAGTGTACAGCTGAATACCCGGCTGAGTCGTGAGTACCTCCATGACTCTCCCGCTGCCTGAATCCTTCACCCGTGCCGCCAGAGACAGGGATCCGTCCTGGCTTCGAAGTGCATAGCAGTGATCGTATCCAACCATATCGCCCAACTCGCCAATACGCGATCCAATCGTCATGGAGCGAGAGAAATCCAATGGAGTTCCTTCGACCGGCATGATTTCGCCAGTCGGTATCAGCCCGGGACCTACCGCGAGGTAACCATCGGCTTCTATCTGAAGCTCATGGTCCAGAATCGTCCCATGTCCTTCGCCGGCCAGATTCCAATAGGCATGATTCGTAAGGTTTACCGGAGTTGCACGATCGGCAGAAGCCCTGAACTCAATATGCAACTCGTTGTCATGAGAGAGCACGTAGACAGCGGTCACATCCAGATTGCCCGGGTATCCCTCTTCACCATCCTTACTCGAATAGCGGAAACTGACACCTACACCCGTTTCTGTTTCGAGCGGCTCGGCGGCCCACATGACGCGGTCGAAACCCACAATTCCGCCATGCAGATGGTTTTCGCCGTCATTCTTGGCCAAAGAATAGGACACGCCATCAAGGCTGAAAATACCCTCTCCAATGCGGTTGCAAAATCGCCCCACCGTTGACCCGAAGTAAGGGTGGCGGTCTAAATAACCCGCCAACGAGGGAAATCCCAGTAAGACATTGGCATTCTTCCCTGCCCGGTCCGGTAATTCGAGAGCCAGGACCGTGGCACCATAATCAGAGAGCTTGAGTACGATCCCGTTCCTGTTGGTGCACTCGAACAGCTGCACATCACGCCCGTCAACCGTCTTCCCAAACACGCTCTGCTTAAGTCCCATAATCCCCTCTTCGCCTGATTCTAAAGTCGCCGGGTCGCTACAGCCCAGGATCGAAAACAGGACTGCCATCCCGATTGCGCAGAATATCCCTCTATTGCCCATAGCCCACCCCCGTCAAGGAGATTCTATTTCGCAGCAATCGAGGAAGCAACAAGGTCTTCTTTCGACAGCTGATTTCCGAAACCACCTGAAGACTCTGAAGGCACCTGAAGAGGGGTGCTCGAAACCCTTGATTCTCCACAGCTCCAGAAGAAAATTTCCGATTCTCGGCAACGTTTTACCTATTTGCAGCATCTTTACCGTTTGTGAGCAGGAGAATCAACAAGACGATACGCTGGCTCTTCAGATTGGACCAGATGGTTCTGGACCAACTGGTAGACGAGCACTTGCATAAGAATCGAACCGCTTTGGACCGGAAGCGCCGGGAATGGTTCGAAGCGAGGCTCCGGGAGCACGTCGAGAATCCCTCGGTATGACTTGAGCGTGCGGTTGTGCGGTTAGAGCAACCCCCTCCTCTTACCTGATTCCTACATCGGTCCTTAAGAGTCAACGCGATTTAGGGTCGATGAAAACTCCCCTATCTGCTGTACAGGCTCGTGGGCTATAATCTCCGCGAAATCTGATGAGTCTGCTGCGGAGATTGGTCTACATCTGGCTCGTGTTCTTATCCACCTTAATTGCAGGTGCTCTCGGGTATAGCGCAATTGAAGGCTGGCCGTTTATGGACGCTCTCTATATGTCCATAATCACGGTCACGACTGTGGGCTACTCTGAGGTCCACCCACTTTCTGAACAGGGTCGGCTTTTCACTACTTTGCTGATCATGCTAGGCGTAGCATGCATCACCTTCAGCTTCGGCGTTATCACAAACTACGTGATCGCCGGCGAACTGCTGGGCCTTCTGGGGGAACGGAAAATGAGGCGCTTGATTTCATCGATTCGAAACCATGTGATTATCTGCGGCTATGGTCGGATGGGTCACGCAATGTGTCTCGAACTCCAGTGCGAAGGTAGAAGTTTCATTGTGGTCGACGGAAATGAGGATTCGGTTCGGCAGGCTCGGGATGACGGCTACACCGCTTTCCGAGGAGACCCGGGTCTTGACGAGACACTTACAGAATGTGGAATCGAACGAGCTGCGGGCTTAGCTGCAGTTTCCGACAGTGATGCCAAGAACCTGATGGTCGTCATTTCTGCCCGAGGACTGAACAGAGCGCTTCCAATCGTGGCTCGCGCGAGTGCCGAAGATGTGCCCGAGAAATTCATGCGTGCAGGTGCTGACAGCATTTACCTCCCGTACAGAACCGCTGGCCGAAGGTTGGTTCAGATGATGATCAAGCCTGAAGTTGTCGGTTTCTTTGAAGACATCATGCACGACGAATCGGCCCTTGGAGTCACATTTGAGAGTCTGGCTATTTCCAAAGGTTCGGAACTGGACGGGAAGACGTTGATGGAAGCTGCTATAAGGGAAAGAACCGGCGTCTACATAGTTGGAATCAAACGCCTCGACGGCGGGCTGGTACCGGATCTAACGCCGTCAACAGTTCTTCGAGCCGGAGACACGGTCTTCGTCATGGGGAAAAGCGATCAGCTGGATGAATTGTCGAAGCTTCTCATAAGCAGTGATTAACCAACTGGAAAAACTGGGGACTGGGAACGACGAACGACGAAATATTTTCGATTGTCGATTTTCGATTGTCGATTTCCGGCATCCGGCATCCGCCTTCGCTCTCCGAGCTACGGCGCGACACGTCCGTCGTTTGTCACTTGTCATTTGCCATTTGTCACTTGTCACCGGTGCCGGGTACTCCAATGGACTCAGAAATCTCTACAGCGCATATACCTCAAATACTCCCCACCTTTCTGCCTAGGTGTGGTACGCTATGAAATCGAAAATCCGGCCCTCTAAGGCTGGGGGTTGGCTGGGCAATTAGGTTGCATCACAGATGTCCTATTTCGTGTACAAATTCTTACATCTGATCGGTATT
>JAUVSF010000583.1 GCA_030597245.1 Acidobacteriota bacterium | reverse complement strand
TCTCAGCCTTTGTCTCGTGGCCAGAGCAGCAAGCCCGACATACAGGCCTCCTAGAATCAATAGTGCCGAGAAACGCAGGTCCTGAATCGCACACAAATGAATCAGTGCGGCGATCTGGAAGCCGGCGCTGACCAGGTTGATTCCCTACAGCAGAGTGCCTTCGGTCTCGTTTTTTGGAGCAGCAAAGAAGGCAGGGACCAGGTAAAGCAGCCAGTACCCACCAAGCAAGAAAAGGCTGCCCCAGAATGCCGTCGAGTAGAGCTCCACAGAAGAAGACACTTGCCATTGCAGATGCACTCCATAGGTGGCTAAGGCACCCAAAAGACCGAGGTAGAACCAGCCAAACCGGGTACAGCAGACAACCACGAACGCCGTTAGCAGCAGAATTGCCGTCAGATCAAAAAGGCCGACACTACTCAATTCAATCGTCACAACCGCTAAGACAGCAGCAAGGCCCGTCACCAACTCGGATTTGTAGCGCAGGGTGTAAAGGATCATCACGGTCGTGTACAGACCGAGCACGACCAAACCCCACACCTCCTGATCGATCACTTGAACTGCGTCAACAAAATGCAGCGCAAAGGTCGTGAAGTAACCGAGAGCCCAACCACCTCCAATCAGCGCCTTTCCGTAAAGAGTGTATTTCTCCTTTCTCTCAAGCCAGATGCCACCACCCAAGAGCGATGCAGTGACAACATATCCAATCAGCAGCTTTCCGATCGGCCCTAGACTCTCAAAGGTATAGCCGAGCAGCAGGGACACTCCCATCACCAACACGCCTACACCCACCCGATTGAGCCAGTTTCCGCCCAGAAGATCCTCCAGATCAGTCCAGCTGAACGACTTGTGCAGTGTTTCGTCCTCGAGAAGTTCGGTGCGTGGCGGCCGGTGAGTAACCGGCTGGGCCACCTCACTCCCAAGTGCCGCTCCGGATGCGGTGACAGGAGGCTCAGGCGTTGGATCGGGTTCAGGCTCCGACCGCAGTTCGGCTAAGTCCGAAGCAACTGGGACCTTGGGGGTCAGGCCGGGAACTTCCGTGAACTGAGCCTCCTTTTCTCTCAGCTGTCGGAACCAGGTTTGCAGAACATTAAGACGCTCTTCGAGTCTTCTCGCGTCTTGCTGGACTGATCTTTCCAGGGTGGCCACTCGGCTCATGAGGTACCAGATGAGAACGATTAGAATCAGAAAACCGATGAAGTACATGTTTCCATCCCCCAAGTTCCGTTAATCCGTCTCAAACAGGAGATCCAGGGGGCCTCTGGTCGAGACACGCCCTGACTCCGGATCGAGTGGGTCAATTGCTTCTAACCGTTATTAAAGAACTGCGGGGCAGGAGTTACAGGGCAGCCCCAAACCGGACGACGCGAAGATTTACCACCAAGGCACCAAGATCACCAAGCAGAAATTTGGAGTGCGGCAGCCCTAGCTGACGCTTTCCTTCAGGAAACTTAAGTGCACAATTAGCCAAAGCGTCAGCTAGGGCTGCCGCACTCCAAATCTAAAGCCTTGCCCCTTGGTGGTTTCGGTGTTCTAGGTGGTGGCTCCCACGGATAACAAACCTTACACGGAGAGGGTTGATCAGTTTCCAGAGATGCGCAGGAGCTGAAGCACCTGCCTCCGTATGCTCGACAAACGAAACGGTCCGGCACGCATCATGTACCGACCGTGCCTCCCACGAAACAACTCAGTACACATGCGGAGGCGCGGCCTTCCGGGTGCGTTGCCCAAATGGCAGCACGCCCAAGCGGAAGTTCGAAATTCGAAGCTCGAACTTCGAATTTCGAGCTTCGAACTTTTCCCAGTGCAACTGACCCTACTTGCCTGGTCCGGTCAGTCCCAGGTCGCTCAATATCTCATTGAATTGTGGTTCGGTTCGGAGACGTTCAAAGACCGGGTCTACGGGAATAAACGGGACGTACTCGATGCGAGCGTCAGCTGCTTTTCGCAACCAGAAGAGGCTGTTCTCTCGCGAGCCAAACAGGGCGTGATAGATCGCAAGTGCGAAGGAGAATGGAGCGCCACCTGTCTCCTCCAGTTTCTTTATATCGGCAAGGGCTGCCTGTTCGTCCTTCTGGACCAGTTGTATCAAAGCAGATATCAAGAGTTCTGATTGGGGAGAAACAGGTAACCCCATTTTGAACTCTGCAATTGCCTCATCGAGCCTCTCTTGAACCAGGAAGCAGAGCCCTAGAGCCAGGTGGGCAGGGACAAAGCCGGGTTCAAGCTCAAAGGCTTCCATAAAGGCCACCTCTGCCAAACTGTACTGTTTCCGATAGTAGTGAATTCGTCCTACAGCCGCACTGATCAGAGGTGAGTGAGGCTCCAGTTCTCGTGCCTTAAAGACAGCCTACATAGCCCCGTCCAAATCCCCCTTGACTGCCAACAGCAACCCGTACCAGTGGAATGCTGTGGCATACCCTGGGTTCAGTCTTATCGCAGCCAGCAAGCCTTCTTCGGCTTTCTCCCAATCCCAATCGTAGGCCAGACTCACCATACCTAACGCAGCTTGAGCTTCCGGCAGTTCCGAATCCAGTGCGACCGCCTCCTCAGCAGCTTTCCTGGCTTTTTGAGCCAGATCGGCCGCCGGATAGTTCTGGTAAGAATTGAGCATCAGATAGGCATGCGCCAAGTGCGCAAGAGTTAACGGGTTTGAGGGTTCCCTTTCCAAAGCACTCTCAAAATAGGAAACCGCGGTCTCCAGGTTCTCCCGTTTGTTGAGAAGATAGAGACCTCTCAAATACGACTTGTAAGCCTCAGGATCGACAGGCTGCTTCTGGACAAGACGATCCTCCCCCTCAGGGCGCATCCTTAATCCGACTTCAGCAGTCACCGCCCTGGCAATATCGTCCTGAAGCTCGATCAGATCCTTGAACTCCTCCCTGAACTCCCCGGTAAACAAACTTCTCTCGGACTTTGCCTCCAGGACTCGGACCCTGACCAACATGTGCTCGGCCTCAAGCGAGACAGAGCCTTCTACTACGGCATCAACCCCCATCTCCTTTGCGATCCGGCTCAACGAGTCACTCGAGTCCTTATATCTCATGCTGGTAGTCCTGGAAGGAATGCGAAGCCCCTCGAGCTGCGAGAGGCTCGAGATCAGGGCATCAGTCATCGAATCGGCCAAGTACTCCTGATCCGGATCTCCCGAAAGGTTCTCGAACGGGAGAACAGCTATCGATTCTATTTGTGCAGTGTCTCGAAACCACTCATCTCCAAAGGACAGCAAGAGGATAACCGCGAGAATAACAAAACAAACGGCAGTGATGGCTCTCCATTTTGCACGAAAGGCACCCAGGATGCCCTCTTCCCAGTCCCGAGCTGGCCCACTCGAAACAGCTCGAAGCTCACGGCAAACGTCACCGGCGTTCTGGTATCGACGCTCCGGATCTTTGGCCAGAAGCTTCT
>JAUVSF010000638.1 GCA_030597245.1 Acidobacteriota bacterium | reverse complement strand
GCCGCCCAGGAATCCTAAGGAGGGCGGATCTGCGAAACTCATGCCGTCCCGCAAGGCGGGACTCTGGATGCGGTGCAGGCTCTCAAAACATCGGCACTTATGTCTTGACAACACCCACACTCTGGCATCCGGCATCTTGCATCCGCCTTTGCTCTCCGAGCTACGGCGCGACAGGTCCACCTTCGCTCTTCGAGCCATGGAGGACCTATGTCTTGACCACACCCCGGCATCCGGTATCCGGCATTTGTCACTTGTCACTTGTCATTTGTCACTGGAAACGGGTACTTCAACGGACGTAGAAGAGTCTACAGCGCGAATCCCTCGCGGTAGAATCATGTTGAATATTCCGTATTTAGAGCGGATAATAGAACAGCATAAGGCGAGAATCAGCCTGTCCCTTTTTCGCCCTTTTGCCCCGTCCTTTTTTCCCTAGGATTATGCATCTTCTTCTATTACGGTGAAGCCGATGAAAGTGGCAATATCCTTGATCCTCTCTCGGAAATCACCGAATGTCGCACAACGATGAACACCGTACTTATCAGGATAGACATATCGGAGGAGTCTACGGGCATCAACTGATGCCACAATCTTGGTTCGTCATATCATTTCATAGAGATGGTCGCGATACCTCTTTTCACCGGCCAGCATCGGCACGGTGGTTCCCGTGTGCAACAGGATTTCCCTACTCTGCACATCGATCTGCCACATCGTCACCGGCTCATTGCCTGGATATAGAATCCACGAGGCCGCCCCTACTCCCGTTGTGGAACGTTCTCTGACCCGTCGCTCCCGGTGGTCAGTAAGAATGTAGGGAACTCTTCGCTCATCTCCCCACGGGTTCCAGGGCCCTTCGCAGTGCTGAACCATGGAAGTGTTGTTGTACGTGTCCAACGAATAGTCACCCAGCATGCTTGGGCGTCCGCAGGCATACTGGATTAACATCTCAGAAAGAACGATGTTCAGATGCGACTGACACTTTGCCACAGTGTTGTTTAGCTGGAACTCCGAAGTCGCTAGAGCCGGGTAAACAAGGTCCTCGGGTCGAGGATCCTTAATCAGTGCACGGATATGGAAGGCCATCGCTGTGGCACCATACTTCTGCATCAGCAGTTTCATCGCCAAATAGACTTTAGCCGACCGGACCACCTCCGATTCTGTTGTATTGATCACTTTTTCTGCGCCACGAATCCACCTCTTAGCTATATCGTTGGCTTCTTTGTTTTCACTACCCCAAAGGTGTTGAATATCGCTATCCCCGGTTACTTCTTTGCTACCAATCTTCGTCACCTGAGTACCGAAGGTCTGACTAATGGCTGCCAGGATGGTCTCGTTGTAATCGGCAGGCATATGTTTCAAAATATCCCCGTAGGTGACATTCACATAATCCAAGTCGGTGACCGTAAGGATTCGCTCACTCTTCATCCGCTTGAGCATTCTGATCACACCGACCTTCTCTACCAGGTCACGAAACATACGTTCTGAAACTGCCGGGTCAGCGGAAAACCGCCATGGATCCAGGAATGCACTAATCACTCGAGCTTCGTGGTACAGGGGAAACGGGTTATTCATGAAGTCGCCCAAGACCGCCACATTGATGGTCGGCAACCCGGTCCTCAACATCTCATAGTCCCTGGGCCAGCCATAAACGATGACGCCGTCATAGGACTGCTCCTTCAGATCTTTCATCTCGTTCAGAACTGAGTCGAGTCTTGTTCCCTGAGTCAGATCTCTGACCACGAAGTCGACGCCAAGGCAGTCTGACCGGAGCCTCCGAACGATTTCGCCGTTGGCTAAAGGTTCCAAGTCCGTGTCATCCCGAGAAGGCGCTATGTTGAAAAACACAGTGTAGACTTTCGCAGCGTCTCCTTTGAGTACTGCGGGACGGGCAAATCCACCCGGCATCAACCCACCGAATACGTAACCCCCAAGTGCTCCCGACGTGACTTCCAAGAAACTGCGGCGAGTTATTGTAGACATGGGTTCCTCCTAAGTTGGGTGAGAGAATCTTGAAACCAGGCTCGTAGCTGAAGAAGCCTCTTTCCGACTCAATGTTCTACGCTCATAACGCCTTCGCAAAGCATACATCAACGGGAGTGCTCTTCCTATTTCAATCCGCCCAATTCAAACGCCGGATTTCACAATCGAACTGGATGCGGTTCCATCCCAAAGCAGCGATATCGGCGATTCCATTAATCCCTTTATGATCCTCGAATTCAGAATCGAGCAGGTAGCCTTAAGAGGAGGAGGGGACAGTCTGGTTCTCAGAAAGTTTTTGACAGTTTCCCTGAAAACTTTGCAGTCAAAGCCTCCGTAGAGTCTCAGGAGGAGATTCATCTGACAGCTCTAAGGCTGAACTGGACGCACAGCGGTTTTCAACTGACAAGTGCCCCCCCTCCACGGAGTGAGCTGAAGAGGCGAAGAGGGCCAAGAGTCCGTACCGTTGAGTTACACTCATTTGTTGACCCGGATGGCACGCAGTTGTATACTGTCTTGTAAAGGATCGGCTAATCGGTAAGGATTTCGCGGGGTGATTGACGATGCCAGTCGCGTGGAGGTTTTTGTCCCAAGAGTATCTCTTTTCTTTCTAGTTCTGCGCTGAAACACACTAGAGGTGTGTCTGTTTCATCTATTCGATCCTCAGAAGAATAGCTGCAAAGGAAAAGGAGGAATAAAACAGAGTTACTCACTGGCCAGTAAGGCTCGACAGAGGGCGGTGACCGGAACTCACCACCCTCCAGGTTTCTCTCGATTGCGCTTCGCAACAAAGACAACCGGTTGAATTCTAGCATGGACTAAGCCGTCTTCGGCTCTTCCTTGTCATGATCCCACCCTTCTGAGAGAACCCGCGACTGACCTGTGCCCCCCGGTCCCGCAAGATTCCTGACGGGGTCGGGCCATACGAAACCCAAGTCTAATTCACCAACACGGACGGGAGACCTAATGCTCCCGCCAGGATGAGAGCCCTTCGAGGAGAGGCGTTATCTGAAAACTAGTTCCATACCTCAT
>JAUVSF010000412.1 GCA_030597245.1 Acidobacteriota bacterium | reverse complement strand
TTGAAGAACTCCTTAACCATCTGCTGGACCCGCGGGATTCGGGTCGAACCGCCGACCAGCACCACTTCGTCGATGTCGGCGGAACTCAGTTCCGCATCGTCCATCGCCCTCTTGCAGGGGGCCAGAACCTTCTCCAGAATGTCTTCTACAAGCTGCTCAAACTTGGAACGTGCCAGCTTGAGATTAAGATGCTTGGGTCCGCTTGCATCGGCAGTGACAAAGGGCAGATTGATCTCGGTCTCCTGAGCGGACGAAAGCTCCATCTTCGCCTTTTCGGCGGCTTCTTTGAGCCTCTGAAGGGCCATCTTGTCTGTTGAGAGATCGATCCCCTGGTCACGCTTGAATTCGTCGATTATCCAGTTGATGATCCGTTGATCAAGATTGTCTCCACCCAAGTGAGTATCACCATTGGTGGACTTGACTTCTACAACACCCTCTCCGACTTCCAGGATCGAAATGTCAAACGTTCCGCCTCCGAAGTCGAACACGGCGATCGTCTCGTCACGCTTCTTATCCAAACCATAGGCAAGAGCTGCCGCTGTCGGCTCGTTGACTAAACGCAAAACCTCCAAACCCGCAATGCGTCCTGCGTCCTTTGTTGCCTGTCTCTGTGAGTCGTTGAAGTAAGCGGGAACAGTGATCACGGCTTGAGTCAGTTTCTCACCGAGGTAATCCTCTGCGGCCTCCTTCAGTTTCTGCAGTATCCTAGCCGAGATCTCGGGCGGCGACAGCACCTTTCCAGCAACCTCAACTGCAACATCCCCGCTCTCGGTCTGCGTCACCTTATAAGGCACCATCGTGATCTCTTCGCTGACTTCAGCAAACTTTCGGCCCATGAAACGTTTGATCGAGTAAACGGTATTCTCGGGGTTTGTGACGGCCTGACGCTTGGCGACCTGGCCAACCAGCCGTTCGCCATTCTTGGTGACCGCTACGACCGAAGGCGTCGTGCGGCCGCCCTCGGGGTTTGTGATAATCGTCGGGTCTCCACCTTCCATCACAGCAACGACGGAGTTTGTAGTCCCGAGGTCAATACCAATTATCTTTCCCATTCAGTTCCTCCTAACGATCCAAAGATCTTCACATCTATTGGTCTAAGTTTCTATTTTTCAAAGGTTTTCAATGCAACTCAACATATAAGATCGACATTGGACTCTGTCAAGCAGTGGCACCAACCTGACTAGTATTTTCCGAGATTGCGCCGGGCAAATGACTCGACAAAGCAGGATCGAAGCCGGGCCATTCACCCTTTCTCGATACTTGAGGTCCGGACAAATCAGTAGACCAGGTATTTCCGGTGGGAAACCTTGCACTTCTCTCTTGTCAGTTTCAGTTCCACCTCATGTTCACTGACCTTCTTGTCGGGATGAACGTAGAAGCCGATGGTGTAACTGTTCTGCAGGCTCCCTTTCAGTTGAGTAAACAGCTCGTCCAGATAAGCGTACTCTCCGACGATCAGGGCTTTCCCTCCGGTTTCCTGCACCAACTTACGAAAGAAATAGTGGTTCATCTTTTCCGTAAATGTATGACCTATCCCAGAAACAAAACGGGGGGCATACGAAATCACGTAGAGCTCAATATCCACGTTCCTCAGCATTAATTGGTACTCTTCGAGATTCCCGTACGATTCTCGGTCGATTGTAGTCGTAAAGAGGACCAGTACTTTGCGCTTCTCCGGCCGTTCTCGCAAGAGGTCCACTCCCCGCCCGACAACCCTTCCGACCTCGATATCGTCAAACATAATTCCCGTGAAATTCAGCTGCATGCTATTCATCGCAGACACAATCAAATCGTCCTGGTCCGTGAAAGACTGAAGAATCTCCACTTCTTTAAAGAACTCACCGAGCAACACACTCCCCTTTCCCGTGAGAGGCCGGAAGAAGTCGTAAGTCATTTCGTAACGGATTCGGTCTATCGGGTTGACACGCCCCGCCTGCGGCATGCTGATCGCAAAGTGCGCTGTCCTCGGGCTGTTTTCCAAGAGAAAGACATAGGCTGTAGAAATGTCCCGAAACCCAAAGAAACCGATTTCTATCGGTTCACCGTCCAACTTGAACTCGATTTCGTCTTGATCGAGATCTCGGACAAAGATGTTGTGCCGGTTCTTTGCCACGAAACTCAGATATCGAATTTCCTTTCCATAGGAAAACGGCGCAGAAATGGAAACCGCCAGAAGCATTGAAAGAAGGACTACGGGAGCACTTCGTTTCATGAGGCTATTATCGCGCTTTTCTCAGCGGCGTGCTCAATGAGGCGAGAGTCTTGCCGAAATCGACCGCTACCCTTTCCGCAGTTCGGAAGAAAGCGCCTCGAGCTCCTTCTGCAGATCCCGCTGTCGTCTATGAAGGAAAACGACGTAGGCAAAAATCAGGGTCCAAAGAATGGCATATCCAAGAAAGAGGTACCAATTCACAATCAAGCTCTCCTTTGATCAACAACATCCTGTGTCAGTTGCGCTGAAACCACTTGATTCAGCCGCATCGCCGCCCTGAGGAGAATGAGAAAGGTAAGAAGCAGGAAACAGGCAACTACGGTCAAAATCAAGACTTGAAGCATTCGTGGTTCCAGATTAGCCCCGGTACTTGTTATGACAACCGGATGGATGGTTCGCCACCACCGGATTGACAACCACACTAATGGAACATCCAGAAAACCGATAATCCCAAAGACAGCACAGAACTTATATTGCTTTTCCCCTTCGGGGAGACTCGAACGCAAAATCAGATAAGCCATATAGATTAGCCACAGAACCAGCGTCGTCATCACCCGCGGGTCTCCCCAGGGAAACCAGGTATTCCAGATCGGCTTAGCCCAGACGGGTCCGGTGGTGAGCACAATGGTCGTGAACACGACTCCGACCTCAACTGAAGCAGCAGCCAATTGATCCCAGATAATCCGGCGGGTTCTTAGATAGAGGATCCCCGAAACAAAAACCACGAAAAACGCAAAGAAGGCGTTGAAAGCCGCCCCCACATGGAAATAGAAGATCCTCTGAACTTCTCCCATCACTCGCTCGGTCGGGGCATACACGAACGTCCCGTATAGCGCCATAAGGACAAGAATCAGTAAAGGAACGCGCAGCCATCCCGCAACTTGAAGCCAACGAGATGCGGTTCTCAGTTCAGGGTAGGCCTCTACATTTTGCATAGCGCGGATTATACGCATAAATCAATCGCCAAAGTAAACTTCGCCGCTCGTTTTGTTCAGACTGTAAAGGAAACAAACTTCTATTTTTCGAGGGATTCGCGCTGTAGGGATTTCTGAGTCCATTGAAATACCCGGTGCCAATGACAAGTGACAAGTGACAAGTGACAAATGACAAATGCCGGATGCAGAATGCCTGATACCAGATGCCGGGGTGTGGAAAGCGACAACCGACAATCGAAAATCCCGGATGCCGGACCTGTCGCGCCGTAGCTCGGAGAGCGAAGGCGGATGCCGAAAATCGACAATCGACAATCGAAAATCCCGGATGCTGAGTCTGGTCCCCCATCAGTCTTCAAGCACGAAATCGAAAACCATGAAGGAGCCCGCGATGAAGATCACGTCAGAGACTATCAACAGCTTGAGCCACTGAACAAAGTATTCTGCCCCCGCCGGGTTGAACAGTCCACGAGTCGCGTTGACCGCCGCAATGACCACCGGAATGAGAATCGGAAACAAGAGAATCGGGAGCAGAACATCCCGGGCACGGACGCCACTCACCATCGCCGCAAACAGTGTCCCCACCGAAGAGAAGACAAGCGATACAAGCGTGATAAGAAGCGCCAGCCAGAGAATGCTCTCGGAGAAAGGGAGGTTGTAGAATATGAAGAAAGCAACCAGGACCATCAGATCGACCAGCAACAGGAGCAGCCAGTTTGCCAGAAACTTCCCGAAGAACAAGATCCCCCGATCGATCGGAGCCAGGATGAGTCCATAAAGGGTTCCCTCCTCCCTCTCAGACTGAAATGAACGATTCAACTGGATCACGCCCGGAAACAGCAGAGACACCCATAGAATCCCTGGGATCGCCTCCTTAATCGCCTGATTCCCCGGATCGAAGGCAAAGTTGAAGATGATCAGAATCAAGAGAGCGAAAAAGAGGGTAGTCAAGAACGCCTGGCGCGAACGGCACTCGATCCTCAGATCTTTGGCTGCAATGGTCCAAACGAGATCCAGGGTATTCAACACATTCACCACCTTATTCCAGAATGACCCAGCGACGGATATGTCCCTATCCAAGCACAATCAGAGCCCTCCGCGCTCGGACCACACACCAGCTTGTCAAACATCAGCTCTCAACGAGTCGGAAGTACAACTTGTCGAAGCTGTTCACCTCGATTTCTTCTCGGGGAGTGTCATGGACTATTTGCCCATGGTTCATCACCACTACCCGGGTGCACACGTCAAGTCCTTCCCCGAGATTGTGGGTAATCAGTAAGACAGTTCTCCCCTCTGTCCTCAACCGCTTTAAAAGCACCGTCAGCAGGCGACACCCGTGCTGATCCAATCCTGCATACGGTTCGTCCAGAAGCACCAACTGAGGTTCGTGAAGCAGAGCCCGTGCAATCTTAAGGCGTTGTTTCATACCACTCGAATAGCCGCGAGTGAGTTGGTGCTGGGCTAAACCCAGTCCCATCCGATCAGTTACCTCGGACGCCCGTTCCTCAGGATCAGCGCCCCCATAGAGTCGCGCGTATACAACCAGGTTCTCGAACCCCCTTATATCCCCATACAGGAGGCTCTGCTGCGAAAGATACCCAACAGCCTCACGCTGCCGGCCGCGGCCGTGCTGGT
>JAUVSF010000278.1 GCA_030597245.1 Acidobacteriota bacterium | reverse complement strand
TCCAGCTTGTCACATTGCTCCAACACCTGGATCCTTATCGACGACCTGGAAGGTCATCCTCCCGACGGAAGATAAGCTTGTCATCATCATCAGGAGGTAGCGCTTGAGCGGAAGATAAAGTTCCAGCTTGTCATTATGGCCTGGAAGAAAAGTCCAGATAAATCGAGAGACCCAGATAGAGCGCCGGATAGAGCAGCGATAACCAGATCAGGCTCTCCGGCGTGGATGGGTAAAGCGCAAGCATCCAGAAGACCACAGCAACCCAGACAAGCGCTCCGCCAATGAAGAAAGCCCTCCACCTTCGCGCGTGGCTCGGATAAACAAACCGTAGCGGCAGTACCGTCATGATCGTGAACAACAGAATGAAGAACAGCGTGATGTTGGGGGAATACTTCGACAGCCAAACGGCTACATAGATGCTGACTACGTTCCAGTAGGAAGGGAAACCTACGAAGAAGCCCGCATTCTCCTCCTTGGCCTGCCTGTTACAAAAAGCAAAGATACTCGCCAGCAATGGAATCAGCATCCACAGAACCCTCGGTTCCGGTAGCCACCCCGCCCATCCGATCATTAACAACGGCAGGAACGAATAGTTCAGGTAATCAATAATGTCATCGAGCTTACGGCCGTCGATACCTGGAAGTGTCTCCTTCACTTGAGCCCGTCTGGCCAAAACTCCGTCAGTGGAATCCACGATCAGGGCGATCATCATCCAGAAGCAGGCCCACTTGTAGTCCCTCCCGGCAATTGCAAGAGCAGTCAGGATCGCCCAGAGAAGGCCTGATGCCGTGTAGAAATGGGCCAGCATCGCCAACAAGACTCTCCGATCGATTCTGGCTGTAGACATTCGAATCATCCTTCACATGCTCAATCGTCGGCCGCTGCGGAGACCGACTCGAGCGGCCGAGGGGAATTCCACCTGGCAGTTAACCAGGACACCAGACCTATTGTCATGAGGCTGGCCAGCATCGCCACCGTTCGAAACGGGAAAAGGACACCCAGTTCAGGATCGTTCATCGGGTAGGGTATGATCGCCGGAACACCCAGCAAGGGCTCACCCCCACCCAACCTCAACAGCAACCCGACTACCGCCCCCGAAACCGCTCCCCACTGATTAGACCATCGGAAATAGAGAGCCGCAACCAACTGCGGAAACAGGATCGTATAAACGAGGTCGGTACACAAGAACCAAAGGGTGTAAACACTCTGGATGCTGAGTGCAAGCAATGTAGCCAGCACTCCAAAGCCGACAATCGACACTCGTGTTGCTACTGTAAACCTCCTGCCACTCATGTTTCCTGTGAAGGGGCGGAGTATGTTCCAGGAAAAAAGTGAGGAGGCTGAGAGGATTGACGAGTCAACGGAAGACATCACCGCAGCAGAAACAGCAGCCAGGCCGATCACGGCTACAAATGGTGGAGTGAGGTATCTGAGGGCATAGGGCAATACTAATGCTGGATGAGAGGGAGCCCCGCCTGGAACTGCACTCCAGTCTGCAACCGCTCCGGCCATCCCGATCAGAGCGGCAGGAGCGGCAGCCAACAAACAGCCAAACCCCGCTATAATCGAGAGCCGAACAGCAGTCTTCTCGTCCCTGCAAGCAAGGACTCGCTGAAAGTAGACCTGCCAGGGAATTCCACCGAGAATTAAGAGCAGCGCCATGTCGGACCATTGCCAAGCCCACGGCCGGGCACCCCCCCAGGCCTCCGCCCCCGGAAACAACGATGCGGAAGGCCCGAACGATTCCACGTATCTGCGTGAGCCTTCGAGTACACCGCCAACCGATTCCGCTACATAAGGGACTGCTATGCCGAGCCCAACCAGGATGCAGAAGAGCTGTAACGCGTCGGTGTACGCAACCGACCTGAGCCCCCCCAGACAGGTGTACGCGATCGCCACGGTCGCGGGGATTATGATCGAAGTCGCAAAGTCATAACCCAGAACGGTCCCGAACGTCGTGCCCAGGGCGACCAGAATGGCTGCACTCCAAAAGACTTCCCCCGTAAGAGCAGGAAGTGCAAGTGCTGCAGCAACCTTCTTCCCGTACCTTACATGGAACAGGTCGAGCATCGTACGATAGCCAAGGCGTCGCATCCTTCCGGCGAAGAAGAGCCCTCCAAGCACAAGGCTCAGAGCATAGCCCCAGGGAGCCTGTGCCCACACCAGGCCTCGAGCCGGATCGGCAATCGCTTCTGCTGTTCCATTCAAGTAGCCGCCCCCGACCCAGGTCGCAACCATCGTCATCACGCCGATAAAAAGAGGCAGATTGCGACCGGCCAGAAGAAACTCATCCGGCTTTCCGGCTGGATTACGCCGTCCCGCCCAACTGCCCAGCAAAAAGAAGGCAGCGTAGAAGCCTGTGAGAGCAAGTATTCCCACGGAAGATGCATTCATGAGCGTGACCAACAGGGCGTCTTACCCAAGGGGAAAACGCCCTCAATTTCGAACTCCGAAGTCCGAAGCACAAAGCAAACTCCAACATCAAAACCCGTAATCATTCAAACTCTCAATCGATCTAATTATCCGATTGCAATCATTGCCCGCTGTTAAAACTCTTTTGCTAAGAGCTGGAGTGTTGTTTCGAGTTCCGTGATTGGAACTGGAGCGATCTGAGCACCAGGTCCAACAGCCCAATATCATGACGGCCAGGGAACCTGGTTTCAGAAGCATCTGGTCTCTCAGGTCACCAGTTCCAAAAGCTTTTCGGGCGGCCGTCCAACCGCCGCCCTGTCGTCGAGAACCCCGATCGGCCGTTCCAGTAGGGTGGGATTCTCAGCCATGTGCAGAATGAGAGTATCGTCTGACTCTTCACCCGTTAGTCCCAGCTTTTTGTAAGCCTTATCGCGCTTCCTGACAAGATCTTTGGGCCGAAGACCCAATTTGACAAAGAGGCTTCGAAGCTCCTCGACGGATAAGGGCTTCTGTGTGTACTCTCGATAGGAATAGTCAACTCCCTTTTCGTTAAGCAAGGCCACGGCCTTGCGACAGGCCCCTCAGGTCTTCTTGCAGATCAGTTCAAGCATTGCCCCTCCCTTCTAAAAAACAGAACGTGGCGACACCATATTGCCCGATCAGACACTACAGTGCTCGGCTTCTATGGAGATTCAATCTTGCCACACCTTTATTTCGGATAGAATAGTGCCCGTGGCTCAATGTCCTTCCTGCACCTCAACAATACCGGAAGATTGCCGCTACTGCCCCCATTGTGGCCAGCTGATCGACGTGTCAGCTGCAGTGACGCGCCCTGCAGTTCTTTCGGGAGACCAGTCGGTTCGAAAGGCTTCACAAACCAGCCTGGGACCGCATTCCGACCCTGGCATCCGATCAGGTGGCGTTACGGCCGGACAGGTGGTTAACGGGCGGTACAGAATCGAAGCATTGTTGGGTCGAGGCGGCATGGGAGATGTCTACCGGGCAGAGGATCTGAAGCTCGGCCAGATTGTGGCTTTGAAGTTCCTTCAACCCGATCTTTCGCATGATCCGGAGAGGCTCAGTCGCTTCCTTGACGAGGTCCGTGTCGCACGCAACGTTTCTCATCCGAATGTCTGCCGGGTCTACGACATCGGAGAGGTTGACGGACAACATTTCCTGAGCATGGAGTACATTGCAGGGGAGGATCTGGGTGGTCTGCTTCGCCGAATTGGCCGTTTGCCCGAAGACAAGGCCCTGGACATTTCGCGACAGCTTTGTGCGGGCCTGGCTGCTGCCCATAAGCAGGGCATTCTCCACCGCGATCTCAAACCAGCAAACATCATGCTGGACAGCGATGGCATGGTTAGGATCACCGACTTCGGCTTAGCATCACTCGTTGAGGAAATTGATCAGGCCGACGTGCGCTCGGGCACCCCTGCATACATGTCACCCGAGCAGTTACATGGCGTTGAAGTATCGACGCGGAGTGACATCTTTTCCCTGGGACTTGTTCTCTATGAGATTTTCACAGGCAAACGCGTGTTTGACGCGAAAACATTTAAGCAGCTGACAAGCCTTCACGACACCCCCAGAGTTTCGCCTCGCGATCTGAACAAAGGAGTCGATGCTGCCGTTGACCGGGTTATCCTGAAGTGCCTGGAAAGCAATCCGGAGCTGCGGCCGGAGTCTGCGCTCGACGTCGCGGCTGCCCTTCCCGGGGGAGATCCTTTGGCAGCAGCTTTGCTGGCTGGTGAAACCCCCTCTCCGGAACTGGTTGCGGCAGCAGGCTCAAGTGGGAAGCTCGCCCCTCTCCCAGCTCTGTTGTGCCTCGGAGCAGTTGTCCTGGGCGGCCTTGTCCTGGCGTTCCTGGGCAACTTTGGCTTGCTTGGACTGGTCCCGCTGACACGTCCACCCGAGGCTCTGGTTGATACAGCACAGAACCTGCTCAGAGAATTCGGGTATGAGGAACCATTCTGCGACAGTGCCTACGGCTTTACCAACAACCGGGATTACCTGCAACACATCGATGAGAGCGATTCGTCCCTTGATCGATGGGCCATTCTTGGCACAGGGAGACCACCCGGCATCTTCTTCTGGTATCGCCAGAGCCCCCGGCCGCTCGCCGGCACACGCAGTTCTCAAGTCCACTACGACGATCCCCCGCCTCTGATCTCGGGGATGAAAAGGCTGAATCTGACACCTGACGGCCTCCTGATGAACCTGGAGATCGTACCTGTCGAGGGGAGTGGTGAGACCGCCGATCCTGCCCCTGACTGGGCTTCGGTTTTCGATAAGGCTGGGCTGGATTTGGACAACTTTCGAGAATCGGAAAGTGACTGGATCCCTCCTGTCTATGCAGATCAGCGCAGAACCTGGGTCGGCAAATCGGGCGATTCAGGGAACAGCGAAATCCGGATCGAAGCGGGCGCGTTCAGAGGGCGCCCTGTCTACTTTCATACGATTCATCCCTGGACCAAGGAACTGCGGATCGAACCCCGAGTAACGACCTCAGGCGAGATCATCTCCGGCATCCTGGGAGTGATCTTTCTCAGTGCGATGATCCTGGGAAGCATCCTGCTGGCACACAGGAACATGAGGAAAGGTCGAGGCGACCAAAGCGGGGCTTTCAAGATCAGCCTCTACCTTCTCCTCACCAGCCTTCTTGCCTGGGTGGTACAGGCCCATCACGTTGCGGATCTATCCGAAGAAGCATTCCTTATTGTCCGTGCTATTTCTTTCTCTCTTTTCTACAGCTGCCTTGTGTGGCTTTTCTACGTTTCTCTCGAACCCTATCTAAGACGAAGATGGCCAGAGGGAGTGATCTCCTGGAGCCGCCTTCTTACAGGGCATTTTCGTGATCCACTGGTGGGAAGAGACTTGCTGATCGGCACAGTGTTCGGAACTATTCTTGCAATTCTGATTATCGGTGGGTCGTGGCTCACGGGCGTCCTGACCTCAACGCCTCCGGTACCACATACTGTCGAAACCACCAATCTCCTTGGCCCGCTGTTTGTCATTGGCAACCTGTTAGAAAACCAGCTCTCGGCGGTCGCCTCAGGAATCGGCTTCTTTTTTGTCCTGCTCCTGATGCGCTTGCTTCTGAGGAGAGACTGGCTTGCGTTGCTGGTCGTCTTTGGTTTTGCCGTGGTTCAAAACGCTCTTAGAGCCCCAGACCTTAGTGGAACGTTCATCGTGACCGTGTTCATCATGGCTCTGACTTGGTGCCTCGTTGTATTCCTGATGCTTAGATTTGGTCTTCTCGCCGGTGTGGTCGGGCTGTTTTCAGCGAACTTTCTACTTACCATTCCCCTCATGACTGATTTTTCAGTCTGGTACGCAAGTGTGACCGTTTTTGCCCTGGGTGTGATAATCCTGTTGGCGAGCTACGGTTGTTTCATCTCAATCGACCGAAGCAGGTTCGCCATCGGCGATCTGGACTAACCCGCATCCTCACTCTGGATTCCACTCTCGAAAAACTTGTGATCAGTATCACACCTCCTGTGATATGATTAGTTATACATATGAACGGTGGCTTGTATCTACTTCGCGAAACAGCGCCTCAGGTTAGAAATCACGAGGAATCGAAAAGGAGAAAAAACATGATCAGAACTACTTTTGGCAGACTCTCCGTTACGGCATTGTGTTTAGTTTTTATGGGATCACTGTGTTTCGGCGAAGTTGATGAGATCGTAATTGATGTCTCCCCCAACGTCCTGAATCTCCAGAGTGAAGGGAAAGTCGTGACAGTCCACACGGACATTGCCTATTCAGCTGTATCCGCATCTACCGTTCTTCTCAACGGCGTTGAAATCAGCAGCTGGAAAGCTGATGATAGAGGGTTCTTCGTAGCCAAATTTGTAATGGATACAATTAAAGAGCTTGATCTCGCCATCAATGAGTACAACACACTGATGTTGGTCGGTGGCACCACCATAGCCGGCCGCTCCTTTATCGGCGAGCAGGAAATCCTGGCCATCAACGTTGAGCCGGCGGGCAAGAAGTAGCTGATCGGACCTTCAGTCATCAAGCTTTCACATTGAGCGGGAACGCCGTTGCGAGCTATCCGAGTTCGTAACGAGTTCCCCGCTCAAGAACCCTCCTCCAGCTTCGGGTGACGGCCTGGAAGGCCATCTTCCCGCCACGGCAGGATCTC
>JAUVSF010000424.1 GCA_030597245.1 Acidobacteriota bacterium | reverse complement strand
CGTGCCGGCAACACCTGGCCCTACTCAGCGAGTTCTTGCTCCTCGGGAATCGGTTGCGGTGGCCAGGCAACGAGCTTGTAATGCGGCAAGATCACCTCCAAACCCCCCACCGCAATGGGTATGTCGTTATCCTGGCGTCATTCCTAAACTCGCAGCTTGAAGTGAAATCGTCCAGGTGCTTGACTACTCGGTTTCTCGGTGGAATCGTGAGTTTCGCTTGACAGACCTCACCCTCGTAATCCTCTTTCAGAGTAACTCTTGCTGACTCGTCATGGGAAGGGTTTACGATCGATACCGCTGTCTTCCGGTGAACCAATGTGCTTGAGTTAGTGCGAGTATGACTGATGGCCGGGACAACAAAACCCTTGCCCGGCTTGACTCCCGGTATCCTCAGCATGTCGACCAAACTCCAATCGTCTCCATCCTGTAGCTCGACGTTCATGCTCAAGTCGACCTCAAAATCAGGAGGCAACCCCCCGGAACAGTTCTCGTCCCGTAGTTCGAGCCACGCGGTGTCGATACCTACCGTCGGGAAATGCACGCTTCCGTATCCTGCTTCTCCCTCCCTATCACCGAACATGAGATTCCAACTCCAGATCGACGGAAAGAGCATGTCCTGCTCGCCATTGTCGCTGAAGGCCTCAAGACGGACTCGTTTAGGCAGCCGCCCTCCGAGTACCTCCATGAATGGCACCGTTAGCCGCCATTCGCCGACGTAACTTTGAAAGATAAGGGGCACAATCCTGGTATCGACCCATTCGCACTCAGGTTCATCCTGCGCCGACAGCGGCAAACACGAGATGACAAGACACACCACCAATATGGGGTAAATGAAAGCTCTAGACATACTGCTCCTTTTCCTTTCCTCCCCCATTGATAGTCAAACGGCAGCTTACTTGGCTGCTCATATGGATGGCGAGCCCATTGATGCGGACGATACGTAAGCTGCGGAAGGTGACCCGAAGTTGCAGGCTAGAACCTCTCGGTGGGATGGTGTAATCGGGTTAACTGTCGAATCGCTCAGTACCCCCGCTAGATAACTACCCTTCGATCCAAGGACACTCGTCCAGCGACTGAGATCCGCATTGAAGTCGGCTCTAGACTTTAGCCGATCGCGCTGTGGGGAAACGCAGTCACAGAGCGGCAGGCCAGAGGTGAGCGAAGAAGTTCACCCCGGGAAATCGCCGCAAGTTGTTAAAAAACGGTGGTGAGGGGAAGGTGCCAAGTCGAATTCACCCCGAACTAGACAGAAACGCCGATGGTGAACTGGGGAGCCTGACGGAAAAGAACGAGCGGATAAGACATGCTCTGGATGCTCCACGCTGCCCACGACGTTGGAAGAAGGATGATCTGCGAGATTCATGCCGTCCCGCGGGGCGGGACTCCAAGGGAGAGTTCGTCGCCAACCCAGGGCTTACGCCCTGGGCTCTGCGCCTATCGCCCCGCCAGGCGGGGCTGGGAAACCTCTCCAGCGCGAATGCCTCGAGGCCTCTTTTCGCTGGACAAACAACACATCATCTGCCGGTAGATCCCACGGTGAAGCAACCCCGGAGACGAGGTTTCTCAGCTACCAGAGATGCGTGGGAGCTAAGGGGTCTGTTGCCCAAACAAAAGACCACGATCCCCGGGCCCTGAAAGGACCCGGCTCCGTATGACCTTCTGCCTGCCTTCCATACGGAGCCCCGGGATCTCAGAGACCGGGGGGCTTCAGGACGGCTCTGAACCCGCCAATGGCGGAGTCCGTCGCCTCGCTACGCAACCTGGTGAGAAATGTGGGTTAGATATTCGAGCTTGAGATTTGTTTCGAATTTCGGGCTTAAGATTTGGGCGGGATGCCCTCTTGGGCGACGCACCCTTAAGCCTGGGTCCTCCAAAACGATTACTCAAGAATGCTGACGAGGGCACCGGTCATGCAGGTTGCCAGGGTTCCGGCCAGAAGAGACCGGAAGCCAAGGGATACGATTTCATTCCGACGTTCAGGTACCAGAGTCCCAAGGCCACCAATCATGATCCCGATACTTCCAGGATTGGCAAATCCGCACATCGCATAGGTCAGGATAAGGTAGCTTCGGGAACTGAGTGCACCTTCCGGAAGCCGGCTCATGTCCAGGTAGGCGACGAGTTCATTGATCACTGTTTTTGTTCCCATCAGACCACCGGCAACTCCAGATTCACTCCATGGAATGCCCATTAGCCACACCACGGGTGCCATAACGATTCCGAACAAGCGCTGAAGTGTGATCGGTTCGGCGCCAACGTTGGGGAGCAGACCCAGGACCAGGTTAGCGAGATAGACCAACGCCACGAGTACAATAAGCATGGCGACAACGTTAAAGAAAAGCTGAACGCCGCGTAACGTTCCCTGAGTGATCGCCTCCATCGCATTGTGCACTGGTTCAGGGTTGGTCAGCTCACCTGATGTTGGCTTCTCAGTTTGTGGAATCAGAATCTTGGCTATGACTACCGCAGCAGGCGCATTGAGAATCGAAGCGGTGAGTATATGTCCGAGTACATTTGGTATCACATCGGAAAGAATGGATGCATAGAGGACCATGACAGTTCCTGCAATAGTAGCCATTCCGGTCGCCATCACCGTGAACAATTCACTGCGAGACATGTTGACGAGGTAGGGCCGGATAAAGAGGGGAGATTCGACCATTCCCAGGAAGATGTTCCCCCCGACTCCCAACCCTTCGGCTCCCCCAATCCGTAACGTCTTTTCAAGCAGTCGGGAAAAGAACCTGACTACGACGGGAAGGATATTCCAGTAGAAGAAGAGGGAGGAAAGCGCGCTCAAGAAGAGGATCAGAGGCAGCGCGCGGAATGCAAGAATGTATGTTGACACCGATGCCCGGGCTTCATACGGCAACTCACCCCCACCCAGGTAGCCGAATACGAACGCGGTCCCTGCTTGAGTGGATTCCTCCAGAGACATGACCACTCTGTTGAGGGAAAGAAAGATCTCGTCGGAGAAAGAGAATTTAAGTAAAAGGACTGCCAGGATCAGCTGCAGCCCCAGCCCCGCTACGGTGGTGTAGAGAGAGATCTTACGTCGGTTCTCACTTAGTATCCAGGCGATGAACAGGAATGCAAGAATACCCAAAACGCCCTGAAAAGCCATCCCGCGCTTCCTTTCTATGCAGTCATTCCTCTATACCAGTATTCAGCACTCAAGCTGTTCTTCGTGACTCGCCGATCAACCTGGGATCTTGCCGAATCGGCCTGCCCTCCATAGCTTTAGCGAAGGAGGGTAATCGACAATCGACAATCGAAAATCCCTCCCCTTTGCCCGACACTTGAGACCAACCTCCCTCAAGACCACTCCTCAATGGGTGTGACGGAAACAGAAGAATCGGGACTTACGATAACAAAACAGTTGGGTGCAACGGGAATCCAATCTTTCTCCCAGGTGAGCGGTTCCGAGGCTACGATTACGGCACCCCTCCCTTCGTCGTTGAGCATTTGGCAGATCCCATCGTCGCACCTGAAGCGCTTTCCGACTCGATAGTAGAGGCTGTTGGCCTTCTCGGGCGTGTCACTGATAAACCGGGCGACAACGGCAGAGCGTCCGTCGGTCAGGGCCAGATTGAGCAGTGAAGGATCATCGATTCCAGCCTCGCTTCTGAGCTGCTCGAGGTCGCGTATCGTTTTCGCAAGAGCTCGTGCTAAAGGACTCGCCCCGTCATGGCTATCGGGCTGTCTTCGGAGGTGGTCAGCAAGTAGGGCGAAGACATGCTCCGAGCCCGTCGAGCCTTGGATCTGATGGAAAGCATCGTCTGAAAGGCGCTCCAAAAGCCTTCTATGGATGCTGCGGAAACGGGCCACACGGCCATTGTGCATAAAGGCGTACCGGCTCCAGGTAAAGGGGTGGCAGTTGAGTTGCGTAACAGGAAAGCCGGGTGTGGCTGCTCGAACATGAGCGAGGATGCAGGTGCTGCTGGTAACTGTGGCTAGATTGAGCAGATTGAGATTGTTCCAGGCTGGTGAGACGTCTTTGAAGAGAGCCGGCGTCTCTGAGCGGTCGGGGACATACCAGGCAACGCCAAATCCGTCACCATTCAGGGGTTCTTCCTGCTCTTTGCTGTGAAAGCTCTGGTGAATGATGGAGTTGACAGGTTCAGTGACCAACGACTCCAGTGTTATCTCATCACCCAGATACATAGCAAAGCGACACATACCGACCTTTCTCCACGTAGGACGTCCTATCAGTTGTTGGGGCCGTGTTTCCCAGTCGGGGACATTATGAAACAGTCTGGGGACATTTCCTTGTCCCTGGGCTGAGGTCTGTTGCTCAAACCGAAAAAGCGGAAGTTCGAAGCTCGAAGCTCGAAATTCGAAACAATATCCAAGCTCGAATATTTAAGGACTGAAACGGGTTGTTGCCGATAACCTATTTATAAACAAGCACTTTACGGCGTTTTGACCTTAGACCTTCTAACTTTGAGCTTGTTTCGAGCTTCGGATTTCGAGCCTAGCCCTCGGCCCTAGTGCTCATTTGGGCAACACGCCCTCAGGTCCCAAGTGAGAAACCAGGAGGGTGGCCGCCCCCCTGGTCTTACCCTGGTTCGATTGGTCCTGACCCGCAGCTCCGAAATTCAGGTGGCCTGACAGAGTCTCCGGGCTACTGCGCGCCGCCACCCTGGCTGACCCGGGCCGTCTCTTCGTTCCCGTTTTCCGTCGCAACTGCCCTGGCTGTCTTGCCCATGCT
>JAUVSF010000589.1 GCA_030597245.1 Acidobacteriota bacterium | reverse complement strand
CTGAACCCGGAACCCAGTTCACTGAATTCTCTGATGGCTGCCAGGCGCTTGCGAGCATCGGTCGTCAACAGCTCATCGCTCGGAATCATCAGGTAAGCATAGGCTCGACGATTCGACCGCCCAACCCGCCCCCTCAGCTGGTACAGCTGGGACAATCCAAAGCGATCCGCCTTGTTGGCAAGGAGGGTATTGGCACGAGGAATGTCCAGACCATTCTCGATAATCGTAGTACTCACCAGAACGTCATACTCGTAACGGAGGAAACCCAGCATGACTTCCTCCAGCAGATCCTCCCTCATCTGTCCGTGGGCTACTGCTACTCTGGCCTCCGGGACAAGCTCACGGACCATCTTGGCCGCCGAATAAATCGTTTCTACGGAGTTGTGCACGAAGAAGACCTGGCCTTTTCTTTTCAACTCCAGATCGATCGCCGACCGGATCACGTTACGGGAGAACTTGACCACTAACGTCTGAATCGCCAACCGATCCTTGGGAGGGGTCTCGATGATTGAAAGATCCCGAATCCCAACCAGCGACATGTTCAAGGTCCTTGGAATCGGCGTCGCCGACAAAGTAAGAACGTCCACCTTTGCCCGAAGAGCTTTCACCCGTTCCTTCTGGGCTACCCCAAACCGCTGCTCTTCATCGACGATCAGCAGGCCCAGATCGCTGAACGATACGTCCTTGGAAAGCAGTCGGTGAGTCCCAATGACCACGTCCACCAGTCCAAGCCGAGCACGCTCGAGCACCTGTTTCTGCTCCTGCCTGGGAAGAAAACGGCTCACCATCTCAACCTTGATGGGGAAACCCTTCATCCGCTCAGAAAAAGTGTTCAGGTGTTGGAAGGCCAGAACCGTGGTCGGGGCCAAAACTGCCACCTGTTTCCCATCATTGACCGCCTTGAAGGCTGCTCTCATGGCGACTTCAGTCTTCCCGTAACCTACATCGCCGCACACTAAACGGTCCATGGGGCGTTCCGCCTCCATGTCCTTCCTGCAGGACTCGATCGCTGCCAACTGGTCCGGTGTCTCCTCGAACTCGAAGGCGTTCTCAAACTCCCTCATAAGGTCGTCGTCAGGAGCAAAGGCATGCCCTCTGACTACCTCTCTCCGCGCGTACAGCTTCAGCAGATCCTCGGCCAACTTCCGCATCGATTTCTTGATACGGCTCTTCGTTTTGGCCCAGGAAGTTCCTCCCAGGCGGTCAATCTGCGGGGTGGCTATCCCTCCGGAGCTGAACTTCTGGACTAGATCGAGGCGATCCACCGGAACATACAGCTTCGAGCCTTCTCTGTATTCAATTACAACAAATTCAGTGCTTTTTTCGTCGCCCCCAATACTTTGAAGGCCCCGGAATACGCCGATTCCATGATCGATATGGACGACATAATCACCCTCGTGCAGATCGCGGAAATCGGACCGGAAGGCATCGACCGACTCCTTCTTCGCCGGTTTGGTAGCCGGCCCCAGTCCCTTTCGCTCGCCAAAGACTTCATCCTGAGTCACAAGATGGAATCCAAATTCGGCGGCATGAAACCCGTTTGACAGTCTTCCGATGGTAATCCCTATGGGGCGTTCGAGCGCCTGTTCAAAACTCTCTGGGTGAACTGACGCGAACACGTCATACTCTCGAAGGATCTCTGCAAGGCGATCCGCCATCCCTGAGGAAGACATCACAAAAACGGTACTCTCGGCGGCCTCGGACCACCTTTTCAGATCGGCCAACAGCTCTCGAATCCTTCCTTCATATTTCCTTCCAGGCCGAAAATCGAGACTCTCCACGTTCTCCCGTTCCTGAGCAAACTCTTCGACCTGGAAGACACGCTGCTTCTTCAGCTGGGTCCGAATCCATTCAGGAGGAAAAAGAAGGCGGTCTGGGGGAAGAACCGGCGCTCCCTCCAGCCGGTTGTCTTCGAAGCCCTCCTCCGACCTCTCCCAGAGGCGATCACATTCAGAGAACACATCGTCCGGCTCGGCCACAATGACGGAGAATCCATCGGACCCTGAGGACAGATAATCGAATACGCTGTAACCCGCATCGATTACCAGAGGGAAAAGATACTCGAAACCGTTAAACAACTCCCCATTCTCAGTGAACTGCATGTACTGCTCGAGGGCAGGAGCAAACTTGACCTGGTTCCAGTAGTCAGGGGCCTGGCGATGCCAGCTCTCAATCTCCTCTTTTGACACGCAAATCTCTCGCATGGGGGCAAGCTCGCACCCGTCGATGAGTCCGACCGATCTCTGAGTAGCGGGATCGAACTCGCGGATCGACTCCACTTCGTCTCCAAAGAACTCGATACGCACCGGATGTTTCCGTGAAGGAGAAAAGAAATCTACAATGCCACCGCGAAACGAAAACTCACCCACCTCACCGACCGGATCCTCCCGGAAATAGCCATTCGCACGAAGCCTGCCAATCAATCCATCCCGTGAAACCTCGCTTCCAACCTCGATGCGTATCCCCCGCGAGGCGAGCTCGCGGGGACTTAGAGCCTTTGTCATCAGTGAAGCTACGGGGGTGGCTACGATGCCTTTGAATCCCTGGGAAAGCTTCCAGAGAACTTCCGCTCGCCGGGCGGTGATCGAGGGGTGGGGAGACAAACCACGGTAGGGGTCAGTTTCGCTCCCCGGCAGGACAAGCACCTGTTGCCCCAGATCTTTCGGCAAAAAGAATCGGAGATTTCGAGCAACCTCGTCAGCTTCCCGGTTGCCGGAGGTTAGCCAGAGGATCGGCCCAAACCCATTCTTGTAAAGAGTCGCAAATACAATGGCCGCCTCGGCAGGATCTAATCCCTCCAGATGAGAAGCGGAAAGGAGTTTTGATCGCAACCCTTCCGGCAGGTTTCCTCGTTGAGTTGCGGGATTGGGCAGATTACGCCCCTCTGATTCGATTGATGATGCTGGTGGTTGAGAACCCTTCTTCAAAATCTATCGCTACCACGCGGCCGCCTCTCGCTTCCACAGTTGCTCGGCCGACAATCTGATCAATTGGCCAGTCACTCCCTTTGACGAGAACATCCGGCCGCAGTTGTTCAATAATCTGCAGAGGCGTGTCTTCCGAGAAAACAGTCACATAATCGACACTGTGCAGGCTACCGACAATCTCACAGCGGTGACTGTCGCTCAAGATCGGACGACCCGAGCCCTTGAGCCGCAGTACCGAATCATCGGAGTTCACCGCTACAACTAGAATATCACCAAGCGCTCGCGCCCGTTCAAGATAGCGGACATGTCCCGGATGAAGAAGATCGAAACAGCCGTTCGTGAATACAACCCGCTCTCCACCTTCCTGGAGAGCTCTCAAGAGCGCCGCCAGTTCGCCCCGCTCTTTGATCTTCTCTCTCGCTTTTGTGTAAGCGGTTCCCAT
>JAUVSF010000404.1 GCA_030597245.1 Acidobacteriota bacterium | reverse complement strand
GCGTGGCAGTGCTCCCTTGTATCTCTTTTGATTTGTGGTAAATAGCCTTAAGTCGGCGCCATTCGAGACTGTCCCCTACTTGCCCTACTTGTCCACCGAAGATCGACGAACATCCTTCGAGGTCTCGCTGAAGGTCGCATCCCCTGGGGATTGCCGATCTTCTGCATTCCCGAGTTCCTTCGAGTCGTTACTCATCCGCGGATCTTCAGCCCGCCTTCGAGTTTGGAAGAGGCACTCCTCCTTATCGATAGACTCCTATTGAGCCCTTCGCTCCGCTTGCTGATGCCGCAGAAACACTTCTGGCACCATCTGCGAGTATCCTCCACAGAGGCCCACGCAGTCGGGAATCTGATGTTTGACGCTCAAATTGCAGCAGTCTGTCTGGAACATGGGGCGCTGGAACTGGTTACCTTCGATCGGGATTTCTCCCGCTTCCCCGGCTTGAAGCCGTCTATTCTCACGCCCTAAACGCCGCCAAAGAGTCAGCGAACTGGAGGGTGAAAGAGTCGGGATCCCTGGCATGGACTTTACGGATATCGTCTTATAGACTCGGGACGGTTTCTCGAACCTTCAAGAGAACAACCCCTGGGGAGGGTCTTTCGTCGTCGGAACAGGAAGAAAGGTTGACAGGAGGTGCTATGGGCTTCAGTGAACTCAAACTTCATCCTGAACGTGTTTTTGATTCTGATCCCACCAGACGGCGTGTCGGCATGGAGTTGTACGGGCACGTGGCCGGGCTCCCGCTGGTCTGTCCGCACGGGCACGTTGATCCAAGGCTCTTTGCTGACAAAGAGATAACCCTCGGTTCTCCTGCAGACCTGTTCATCATCCCTGACCACTACGTTTTCCGGATGCTCTACTCTCAAGGGATCAGCCTCGAGGATTTGGGTGTCCCCCGGACGGATGGCGGCGAGGTGGAAACCGACCACCGTAGGATCTGGCAGCGGTTTGCCGACCACTTCTACCTGTTCCGCGGAACTCCGACGGGTCTCTGGCTGAATGACGAACTTCACACGCTATTCGGGATTTCCAAGAAACTGACTTCGGAAACTGCTCAGGAGGTTTACGACGAGATCGAGGAAAAGCTGGCCAGACCCGAGTTCAGGCCGAGAGCCCTGTATGAGAGCTTTAATATTGAGGTTTTGTGTACCACGGATTCCGCAACTGATGACTTGAGCAGTCACAAGAGGATTCGCGCGTCCGGGTGGAAGGGAGACATCCGCCCCACCTTCCGTCCAGATGCGGTTGTCCAGTTGCTGACGCCGGGCTGGCAGGAGAACCTCAATAAGTTGGGGGAGCTGGTAGGCGAAGAGCTCACCGGTTTCAAGAGTTTCTTGCTGGCTCTCGAACGTCGTCGAGAAGATTTCAAGGCTCTTGGGGCCACAGCAACCGATCACGGCTGTCCGTCGCCTTACACCGAGAAACTTTCTGATACCGAGGTGGAAGCGATCTTTCAGCGTGCGCTCGGTGGACAAGCCGGCGAGCAGGATACGGTGCGTTTCACGGCGCACATGCTCCTGGAAATGGCCCGGATGAGCATCGAAGACGGCCTGGTGATGCAGCTGCACCCGGGCTCTTTTCGCAATCACAACCGTTGGGTCTATGATCGTTTTGGCGCCGACAAAGGTTGTGACATTCCCGAGGCCACTGAATACACAAAAAACCTCAGGCCCCTTCTGGAGCGGTATGGAAATGAGAAGCGCCTGACTCTGGTCCTTTTCACCCTCGATGAGACAGCGTATTCACGCGAACTGGCACCACTGGCGGGACACTATCCTGCCCTGCGAATCGGCCCCCCGTGGTGGTTTTTTGACAGCGTGAACGGAATGGAGCGTTATTTCGATATGGTGGTAGAAACCGCCGGGATTTACAACACCGCGGGCTTTAATGATGACACCAGGGCTTTCCCTTCAATACCCGCCCGGCATGATGTGTGGAGACGTTCCAGTTGCAACTGGCTTGCAGGACTTGTCGTTCGGGGAATGTTGGACACTGCGGATGCGATAGAAATGGCTCACTCGATGGCCTACGGACTGGCGAAGGAGGCTTATCGACTTTAGGAAAGGGATGCACCACTAAGACACCAAGGACACTGAGATCAATGGGTTGACCTTAGTGTCCTTGGTGACTTGGTGGTTTGCATTATCCGGAAGGAGTTATCAGCAATGAAAAGTAATCAATCAGATCAATCGGTAAGCAGCGGACTCAAGCGCCGGGACTTTGTGAAAGTCTCCGCCAGTGCCGGCATGGGCGTACTCCTTTCTCGGGGTGCACTGGTCCATGGTTCGGCAGCCGTCGACCGGAAGAAACGTTTTGTGATCGTCGGCGTTGGCTCGCGCTCACGTATGTATCAAAACGCCGTCTTTAGAGACTATGCTGATTCCTGCGAGATCGTTGGATTTTGCGACGTCAACCCTGGGCGGCTGGAGTATGCCCAGAAGCGCGCTTTCGATGCGACCGGCAAGAAGCCTTCGCTCTACGCCGCCGAAGACTTTGACCGGATGATTGCCGAAGCAAAGCCAGACACGGTGATAGTGACGACTGTCGATGGACTCCATCACAAATACATCGTTCGGGCCATGGAACTGGGCTGCGATGTGATTACCGAGAAGCCGTTAACGACCAATGCAGAGAAATGCCGGCAAATCATCGATGCTCAGAAGGAGACTGGGCGTAAGTGCACGGTCACATTCAACTACCGTTACTCACCGCCGAGGACGCAGGTCAAAGATTTACTCATGAAGGGGGAAATCGGAGACATTCTCTCGGTTGATTTTCACTGGATGCTTAACACTCACCACGGAGCAGACTACTTCCGGCGCTGGCACAGCCATAAGGAGTTTTCCGGCGGACTCATGGTACACAAAGCCACTCATCATTTTGATCTCGTCAATTGGTGGCTCTCGGCGATTCCTGTCTCGGTTTTTGCGACCGGTAAACGAGAATTCTATACGCCGCAGATGGCGAAACGCCTCGGCCTGAATGGTTATCACGAACGCTGTCATACCTGCCCGGAAAAGGCGAAATGTGCCTTCGAACTCGATCTGGCGGGGAGGTCCAGTCTCAAAGCCCTATACCTGGACAACGAGAAGTACGATGGCTATTACCGGGATCGGTGCGTATTCCGCCCCGATATCGATATTGAAGACACGATGAATGTCCTGGCCACCTATGACAACAGCGCAACCCTGTGTTACTCGCTCAACGCTTTTAACGCCTGGGAAGGCTACAACATTGCTTTCAATGGTACAAAAGGACGCCTCGAGCACCAGATCGTAGAGAAGATCTATGTGAGCGGAACCGATACTGTCCAGGGAGGCATTGAAGAGGGGGGTGTGACGACTCGCATTATTCCACTTCGTGGAGCCGCAAGAGAAGTCGATATTTGGACGGGTGAAGGTGGGCACGGCGGTGGGGATAAAGTCCTGCTCGACGACCTCTTCCTGCCGGAGAAACGCAACGACAAATATCTGCGCGCAGCGGATCAACGCTCGGGAGCCTACTCGATCCTGACCGGTGTGGCCGCCAATCACTCCATCGCGACTGGGCGCCAGATCAGGGTTTCAGACCTGGTGCAGAACATTGGGTACCCCGACTATCCCAAGATGCCAACCAGGAACTACCCGCTGGAAATGCCTGCGAAAATCTAAGCAGGGTTCCAACTAGTTCAAACCACTAAGGGTCCGCGCAGAAACAACTTCACATTTTCACCAAGCTGGCCGTGGTCTTTGTCTCGCGAGCTGGTAGTTGGGCTGGCAGCGTGGGGATAATCGCTCCGGGATCCGGATTTGGCTGCACGCAGGTACTTTGCACTCTCGGGGAAAGAGTGTAGTTCCACTTACCGAGGAAGTCGCTCTTGCTCACAGCGATTGTGTGCATCTCTTGGTCGGAGACTTTGATGCCCTTCTGGTACAGGCGCTGGTCGCGACAGGCCTCCACACGCAGCCCGGTTACGGTCTTTGTGGTCGAGGCGAAGTTCACGACGGTGTCGAAGCTTTCGAGCGGAACTCCGGCCCAGTTTTTGCTTATTTCGCTGAACATCCTGTGTTCGATGGGGTTCCATTTGCTGGCCCCGGCTGGATAGTGGGCCACTGTGACCGTGAGGCCACACCCGTCGGCGAGCTGCTCCTGCAGAAACTTCTTCCAGGCGCGGCAGCGCGCTCCGTTGCTGCCTCCGCTGTCGGCAAGAATGAGCAGGCGCTTGGCGTTTGGGTAGTGTTCTCGACCATAACTGCGCCACCAGGTGAGGATGCAGTTGACCGCGAACTCCGGCGTGTCTGCGGACTGGCCAACCACCAGCAGCCCAAAATTTCGTGCGGGATCGTGAATGCCGTACGGAACGGCGATCCCGAGGGCCTCGGAACGGAAGTCGTGATCCTTGACCTTCTTGGCCCCTCGGCACCAGGTCTTGCCGGGATTCTTGAAAAGACCGATCAACTCCTTCTTCTTCGTATCGACGCTGATCAGGGGCTCGCCCGCTTGCCTGAACTCCTCACGCAACTTTATGATCATGCGAAACTGCGGATCGCGGTCGCTGCTGTGCCCGGCCGAAAGACACTTCTTGTTGCTTTTGAGCGAATAGTCCAGGTGGCGCAACAGCCGTCGCACGACCGTGGCCGATACCTGGATGTGGCGATCCGCCAGGGCATCGGCGATCTTCTCCGAGGTCTGATGCGTCCACTTCTTCTCGGACAGGGGATCGCCCGCCGCATCGACCTCGAGGATGGCACGGATCGCCTCGATTATCTCAGGCGTTTTTTTTCGACCCGTTTACGGCCGCCGCCTGCGCTTCGCACCCTGCCCCGTGGCACGGTGCCGCCGAACAACTCACGGCGTCCCCTGGCCACAGTGTGGCAGTCCAACTCCAGCAACTCCGCGATCTTG
>JAUVSF010000570.1 GCA_030597245.1 Acidobacteriota bacterium | reverse complement strand
TTACAGGCGATATGCTTCCGAAAGTACAGTAAGGCTTAGTCGCAGAACAAGGAAGTCCACCGGACGCCCTGACGGGCGCCGGTGACTTCCGTCGTTGGAATTCGGGCTCGGAATTCGGGGTCGGACCATGAGAACTAGAATGGAATCACTCGTTTAAGTGCGTTTTGAGAGGAGTAGGGGACACTGTTTTCCTTTTCCCTGCAAATTGTGAGTCGTGAATACCCTGACTGACTGTCTTATTGGTTCAATCAGAGTCTGGGCCGGTCGGCTTTGACTTCTTAGTCTTCGGCCCCTGCTCCCAGCAATTGAAAGGCCACCGTAAACGCGGGAAAGTTACTCAAATCGGCTCCGGTCATTTCCCCTCGGACGTTTCGAAAGTCTCCCGTTCCTCCGGTAACAGCACGAGGACCCTCATCCTCGATCCCCTGAACCTGTATCTTTCCCCGGCCAAACAGGGCAAACTCCTGAGATACGAGACCAATTGCGCCACCTTGGATGAAGAACCCCCAGCAATGAAACTCCCCTACGACCTCTTCAGTACCTGCAGCGAAGATCGTTCCGGGAACGTAAAAGGGTCCTTGTCCGGCGAAGCTCGGGCTCGGTATGACGTCCAATTGGCTAACGTCCGCTACTACATCCAGCAGCAGCAGATTCCTACCCTCAACGGCTGAAGGGCTACTGGACCAGAATGCCAGTGCCAGTACACTAACGAAACAAATTGAACATGCAAGAAATCTTTTCATTGTGAATCCTTCCTTCCAAACTGGTAAGAAACGCGTCTCCACCAGCAAAAAAGATCCCACCGTTGGCCCCTGCTTAGGTGTTCGGCGAACTGGTGGAACTGAAGAGAGATACGCTGCCGGAGCAGCTTTTTCGCCAGTGTAGATTCTTCGCGTCTAAGTGTCTACGGTTATTTGCCACAGAAAAAGAGTGGACGGTCCGTTCAGAGCGGGGCATTTCCCGAGGACCAGGAAGAGTCGAGCCGGGACTTCAGGTCAGTCTAGCATGCCGCAAAGATAAGCAGGGCAAGGCAACAGAGACAGCAGAGGCCACAACAAAAAGAGCATTTCATAATATAAACTCCTTACTCTTCGTGACTACGGAAGTGGTTGATTTCATGTTCAGAACAAATCTCGAAATTGTTCAGAAACCGACTGGTCAACAGAGATTCCCTTGACCCTGTACCATCGTATAAGGTGTAGGTTACAAGTGTTTCCAGTCTGCGCAAATGGGACAGACTGGACTTTCTGATTAAAAGATATTCTGCGAAATAGGGGGAGTAGGGGACACTCTTTTCCTTTTCCTGGGTTCTAGCCGCACCTTTCGTCCGGCGATAAGGGGGACTAGGGGACAGGCTGGAATGGCACTGGCTTAAGCAGGTGTTCCACCATCTTGAGGCACTCCGTGCGGGATTGACAGCGAGTGCTTCAGAATCCCCAAGAGTCTTGTGCTCAGGATGTTTAGAGCCCATCTGAACCCTAAATGACAGTGCTACCTTGTATCTCTTTTGATTTGTGGTAAATAGCCTTAAGTCAGTGCCATTCGGGACAAGCTGGTTCTTTTGATAGCGAACAGCAACCTGCCATCCCAGGAAACACCCGTCAAGAGAGTTGTTGGTTCGCAGAGAATGAGTCTGCACGCTGTTCCCTCCGGCACGAGCAGAACCTTCAAATTGAAAGCATGAGGCGTTGGAGTTGAGAAAGCCAGCCATTTTGGGCGGCCCGGAGTTCTTGCAGACGACGCCCTTATCTTATTCTCTTTCCAGACGGATGGTTGTGGTCATATCATTGGAAGGGGGCAATCAATGAAAAAGCTGAAAAAAGACCTGCGATCCATTGTGACTGGCTATTCAACCTTGTTTTTCTGCGCTTTTGCTTTGTCAATTTCCATGAGTTCCTGTGGCTCGGAGGTGGCACCTGTTGAACAAAAGCAACCCAACATCCTTTTTGTGTTCACTGATGATCATGCTGCTCAGGCGATCAGTGCATATGGTTCAAATATCAATAGAACACCAAACATCGACCGGCTAGCTCATGAGGGAATGTTGTTTAGAAACTGTTTCGTGACCAATTCAATCTGTGCTCCGAGCAGGGCCGTTGTCTTAACCGGAAAACACAGTCACATAAACGGTGTCATCGACAACCGAGTCGAATTCGACAGCACTCAAACCACTTTCCCGAAATTGCTGCAAGAAGCCGGTTATGAAACCGCGATGATCGGTAAATGGCATCTTAAGAGTGAACCTGAAGGTTTCGACTATTGGGAAGTCCTCCCCGGTCAGGGTCGTTATTACAACCCGAAGTTTCGCACGCCGGAAGGGACGGTTGAGTATACCGGCTATACGACTCGTATCATCACCGAGCGAGCTTTGGAATGGCTCAAAGAGAAACGGAACAACGAAAAACCGTTCTTGCTTCTTTATTGGCACAAAGCCCCACATCGAAACTGGCAGCCAGGACCTGATTATCTGAGCATGTTCGATGATCAAGATGTACCCGAGCCAGATAGCCTGTTCGACGACTATTCCAACCGGGGTTCAGCGGCCAAAACTCAGGAGATGACTATCGCAGAACACCTAAATGACCGTGATCTCAAGCTCACGCCTCCAGGAAACCTGACTCCAGAACAACAGCGCTTATGGAATGCAGCATACGATCCGAAGAATAAGCAATTTGAGGAGAAAGATCTGTCCGGGGATGACCTGGTACGGTGGAAGTATCAGCGCTACATCAAGGATTATCTGCGCTGTGTACAGGCGGTTGATGATGATCTTGGTGAAGTTCTCGATTTTCTTGATGAGTCGGGTCTCTCTGATAACACAGTTGTCATCTACAGCTCTGATCAAGGCTTTTACCTGGGTGAACATGGCTGGTTTGATAAGCGTTTTATTTACGAAGAGTCCCTTCGTATGCCGTTACTAATCCGCTGGCCAGGGGGAGTCCAGCCAGGATCAGTCGATACACATCTGGTCCAGAACCTCGATTTTGCTCCGACTATACTTGAAATGGCTGGTGTTGAAGTGCCGGCAGATCTCCAGGGAAAGTCGTTGATGCCGCTGCTGAGACGTCAGGCAGAGCCCGACTGGCGCCGTGCGGTCTATTACCACTATTACGAGTACCCCGGAGCTCACTCAGTGAGACGCCACCATGGAATCCGCACTGATCGATACAAGCTGGCCTTTTTTTACAACCTCAACGAATGGGAATTCTTCGATTTGGAGAAAGATCCGAATGAACTTGTGAGCAGGTATGATGATCCCGAGTATTCCGGCCAAATAGAGGAACTCAAAAGCGAATTGAATCAGCTGAGGGAACTTTACAGGGTCCCGGAGGTCGATCCAGCGTCGAAGAGCCCGAAGAATTAATTGACTTCGGAACTCTCCGAGCATCTGCACGTAGAAGGTGTTGTGGTCCAGCGATCTGAGTGGGGAGAGCAGAACGAGACTGTCCCGAATGGCACTGACTTAAG
>JAUVSF010000300.1 GCA_030597245.1 Acidobacteriota bacterium | reverse complement strand
TGGGCGATGACCCCCATCGTGAGAGGCGTGCTACCTGGAGGACCGATGTAGCCACTCTGGGCAGCGAGGCGATGGTCCTGCAGATAAGCTCGGAAAACGAGCTTTCCAAAGTGGATTGGAGTTCTTCGGCGGTACGCAGATTAAAGGGTCACAGTTCCGAATACCACGGGAACCTGGGCTCCTTCCGTGGGCACGAACTCGAATTGAACGATTTGGAGGGGGGCGCTCAATACGCCTACCGGGTGGGAAACGGGTCGGTGGATGGTTGGAGTGAAACGCGATTGATCCGGATGGCGCCCCAACCCGAGAAACGCCTGAAAGTCGTTGTGCTCGGTGACTCCCGCAATCGGATGGATGTCTGGAGTCACATCGTTAACACCAGTGCCGAGCAGAAACCGGCTTTCATCATCAACACAGGTGACCTGGTAGCGAATGGCTACAACATGTTGGATTGGGACAACTGGTTTGAAGAAGCTCGCCTGGTGTTCGAGCGTATTCCACTCATGCCGTGTCTGGGCAATCATGAAGAGCAATCACCGATTTACTTCCTGGCTTTCGCACTGCCCGAGAACGGACCGGACAGCCTTAAGGAGGAGTGCTACAGCTTCGACTACGGCCCTGCCCACTGGGTGGTTCTCAACACTGAAGTTGACCTTGAGGCGCAGGCTAAGTGGTTGGAGGAGGATCTCGCTAACGTCTCCAAGCCTTGGATCTTCGCCTTTTTTCATCGCCCGGCGTATGCGGGCCACCCAAGCCGCGGAGACGGAAACATGGATGTTCGCAACGCGTGGTCTGGACTGTTCGAGCGGGAGGGCGTGGACATCGCCTGGCAGGGCCACGATCACTACTACTTTCGGACGAAACCGATCCGGAGTGAAGAGGTTGTCGAATCGGGGAACGGCCCTGTATACATCACAAGTGGTGGTGCCGGGGCTCCACTCTATCCGATACAAGTTAACCGGTACGCCGAAGTCGCCGAAAGCGTTGATCATTATTGTGTAATGACCGTAACGCCGCGTCGTTGTGAGATCAGTGTTTTCCGGGCAGACGGGAGCGTGCTGGACCATTTCTCACTCCACCCCCGAGGGCCGGATGGGGCAGCTGGACAGGCTGGCGGTTGATACGAGGAAGGAAGACCGAAAATGGGATCAACCACTAAAGCACGAATTCACTGCCAGTATCTCTAGTGTCTTAGTGATTTAGTGGTTGTCTTACCTTGAAATCTGACACCTGAAGTCTGAAGTTCATGGAGCCTCCGGTCAGGCGGCTATGAATGCGTTGAACACTCGATAAGTTGCGCTCGACGCTACTGTCTCTACACTGTTTCCGAGTGGGGTGATCTTGAATAACGAGAAGAATCGCCTTTTAGAGCATCCATTCCTGGAATCTCCGCATCGAACTTTTCTCACGCTCTCCTTCCCTGTTTTGTTGTCGCTGATCGCTGAACCGCTCACCGGGTTAGTCGATACGGTTTTTGTAGCCCGGCTTGGTACTGTCTCTCTAGCTGCGTTGGGAGTCGGTGCGATCGCTCTATCGAGCGTTTTCTGGATATTCAACTTCCTTGGCATCGGGGGTCAGACGGAGGTGGCTCAAGCCTTGGGAAGACAGGATACTGGACGGGCCGCTGGTGTGGCGGTTTTGGCTCTCGGGTTGAGTGGGTTGTTTGGGGTGGGTCTAGCGCTCGCAGGGTTCGTTGGCAGCGGCTCAATAGCTTCAGCAATGGGCGCAACAGGGGAAATGCGGGAGTTAGCCGTGGACTACCTGCAAATCCGCTGGCTGGGGGCTCCCGCTGTTCTGGCGACCCTGACGGCTTTCGGTGTCTTGCGGGGTCTGCAGGACATGAGAACACCGTTGTGCGTGGCAGTTGCTGTAAACCTGTTGAACATCTGTCTGGATGCGGTTCTGATCTTCGGGCTCGGTCCTTTTCCAGAGCTGGGAATCGCAGGTGCTGCTCTGGCCAGCACGGTCAGCCAATGGCTGGGTGCAGTCTGGTGTGTTTGGGTTGTGTTCCAGAAGGTTGGGATCTCGGAACGGCTCCGCGTAGGTGAGGTTTGGCCCTTGATGCGGATTGGGCGTGACCTGTTCGTGCGAACCGGGCTGCTGACGCTCTTCCTGCTTCTGGCGACTCGGACTGCTACCAGAATTGGTGCGGAGACAGGAGCGGCTCATCAAGCCATCCGGCAGGTCTGGATCTTCACTGCACTTTTCCTGGACTCATTTGCAATCACGGGACAGAGCCTCGTGGGGTACTTCGTCGGAGCTCGATCACTCGAGCAGGCACGACGTGTGGCCAGGGTAGTTTGCTTATGGAGTCTCGGCTGCGGTGTCGGTCTTGGTGTGGGGATGTGGGTAGGGCGTAACCTGGCCGCTGAGCTGCTCGTGCCGACAGCGGCAATGGCTGTGTTCTTTCCGGCCTGGGGTGTCGCTGCCCTGTCACAGCCCTTAAATGCTCTCTCCTTTGCCACAGATGGAATTCATTGGGGAAGCGGGGATTTCCGTTTTCTCAGGAATGCTGTAATCGTGGCTACCGTGGTCGGCATCGGAGGGCTCTTTTTGCTGGATGTGGATGAGCCAGGCTCCTTGACCTGGGTCTGGGTGGTCACCGGGTGCTGGATTCTGATACGGGCTCTCTTCGGGATCAGCCGGATCTGGCCGGGGTTGGGTAACTCTCCGCTCCGCCTGGAGCCCCAAAGTCGCCGCAGAACGCACCAGGAGTGATCCTGTTGACACTGTAGTGCGCTGGAGCAGCGCGTCGGTGCCTGTTAGAATTCACGGCCAATGGCCAATTCGACAGAACCTGATCCGATCTCCGGTCTTCCCGAAAATGCATACCGTCTTTTGAAGGAGGGTGAGAAATACGAACCCCTCGTACCTGCCGGCAAACCTGTCTCCGAAGTTTCAGTGCGGTCTGTGGTGTTTGGTCTGGCTATGACCGTACTCTTCTCTGCAGCTGCGGCTTTCATTGCCTTGAAGCTGGGGCAGGGCATAGAGACGGCTATTCCGATCGCGATCCTGGCTGTTGGGTTTTCAGCCATCGTGCGGCGAGCATCGACCCTGCTCGAGAATTTGCAGGTGATCACTCTAGGAGCTACGGCTGGGATCATTGTTGGTGGTTCGGTTTTTGTGATGCCGGCGATTTTCATCCTACAACTCGAGGAGCGGTCCAGCTTTTTCCAGGTCTTCCTGGTCCCATTTCTGGGCGCTGTCCTCGGCGTTTGCCTGCTGATTCCGTTCCGTAAGTACTTTGTTGCTGAAATGCATGGGAAGCTCCCCTTTCCTGAGGCGACTGCTACTACTGAGATCCTGGTGACGGGTCAAAAAGGAGGGAAAGCGGCGGGAGTTCTGTTGGTTTCGTTGGGGATTGGCCTCATAATTGATTACCTCTCATTGGCTCTGAAGGCCTGGCGAGAGATCTTTACGACGGAACTGCTTCCCAGCCTTTCGTACTTCAGCCACGATCTGAAAGCGATATTCACCCTTAATACATCCGCCGCGGTGCTCGGGTTGGGTTACATCATTGGACTCCGTTACGCGGCGATCATCTGCGCGGGATCTCTAATGTCTTACTGGGTACTGGTGCCGGTCTTCGCGGAGATCGGTTCTCAGGTGCCTGCGGGGCTGTTTCCGGGCCTTCCACCAATAGGAGGGCTTGGAGCCGAGGACATCTTCTTCGAGTATGTTCGGTTAATTGGGATTGGCGCCATTTTTGCGGCCGGTGTGATTTCCATTCTCAAATTGAGCCCCGTGATGGTTCAGGCGGTCGGTCAGGTGTTTGGGGAGCTGAAACGAATCGGTACCGGAGCATCCGTCGTTAAAGCTGTTCGTACCGAATCGGATATCCCGATGGCGCAGGTGGCCGGAATCCTGTTGCTGACTTCGATCGCCATCGGCCTCTACTTCCGGCTGGTTGTCTTCTCAGGACAGCCTGGAGCTACGGTCAAAACACTGGCGGCTCTGCTGATGACACTGGTCATATCGGCTCTCTTTGCTGCTGTCTCCGCCTGGGCGATAGCGATTATCTCCATCACTCCGGTCTCCGGGATGACATTGACCACTCTGATAGTGGCGGCAGTTGTACTGGGCCAAGTCCTCGGCATGGCCGGGCCGGAAGGGATGCTGGCTACGCTGTTGGTGGGAGGTGTGGTTTGCACCGCCCTGTCTATGACCGGGTCCATGGTCACTTTGATGAAGATAGGCTATTGGGTGGGGGGAACTCCGAAGACGATACAGGTGTCACTGATCCTGGGAAGTGCGCTGGCTGCAGTTACCGTAACGGCTGTGATGTTCCTCTTTGCCCACACTCAGGGCTATATTGCGACGCCCCTGCATCCGGATCCAATGCCTGCTCCGCAGGCCAACGCCATGGCGGCTGTGGTCCGGTCGACGCTTGGAACAGCCGAGGCGCCATGGTTCTTGTACGGGTTGGGTGCCGTGATTGCAGTCCTGGTTGAAATGACGGGAGTTTCAGCTCTCGCCTTCGCTCTGGGGATGTATCTCCCTCTTGAGCTCAATTCGCCGATTCTGGCTGGGGCTGTTGTCGCGTGGTTCGTACGGCGGTCCGGGCAGGGAAACGAGGCTTTAAGCAAGGCACGGAACGACCGTGGGACCCTCGTGGCTTCCGGGTTGATTGCAGGAGGCGCCTTAGCGGGGGTGCTCCAGGGTATAACCGACCTGCTGCAAGAATGGACGGGCCGGGAGTTGTATAACTTACAGAATGACGGCTGGGCCGGAAACTGGCTCGGTCTGGTCGTTTTTGCCGGCTTGGGCATAGCCGTATATCTGGACGCAAAACGGGTGAAGGTGGAACCTCTGAACCAGGTTGCGCACACAGGCAAGGAAGGAGAAGCAAAATGAGCGTTGAGATCAGGCGTGAGGATCTCGAAACTTGGGCGGATTATCTTTTGGATCATTCAGTCGACGGTGTAGGTCCTGAAGATGTCGTGATGATCAAAGGGGAGAGGATTGGCTGGCCGCTGATGTCAGTGCTCCAGGACAAGGTTTTTGCGGCCGGAGCGATCGCCGATATTTGTCTCGTGCCGCCAGACAATGACCGGGGTAAGATCTGGGGGGGCTCAATAGCTCGCCATGGTACGGTGGAGCAGATCCAGCGCGTTCCGGAATGGCAGTTGGCCCGATATCAAGCAATGACCAAGTATGTGGAAGTGATGGGCGCTGAGTCTCCCGAGTTGTTTGAGGGCCTCCCTGAGGAAACATCTTCTGCACTGGTGAGAGCGGACGAACCCTACAAAACGATCAGGTTGCTTAAGCCCTGGGTGATTACCTTGTATCCCACTCAGGGATTTGCCGATCTGGAAGAAATGAGCCTGGAAGAGTATACGAATGTGATTGTGTCGGCTTCGACGTTTGCCCCGCGTCTGCTCGAGGATGTAGAGGAACCGATTTATCAAGTGATGTCCGAAAGCCGAACCATCCGGATTGTTACCGAAGACCCTCGGACCGGCAGGATGCTCGAGTTGTCGATCAACATCTCGGATCACAATGTGGTCAAGTGCACCGGTAAACGGAATCTGCCTGATGGAGAAGTCTTCACGAGCCCTGATGCTCGATCACCGGAAGGTGAGATATTCGTTGATCTTCCGGTGTTTCAGGGTGGAACGACAATCCGTGGAATCTACTTGCGATTTGAGGGTGGGGTGATCAATGAGTACTCAGCGCAAGAAGGTGGGGACGCTTTGGCAAATGTGATCGAGACTGACGAGGGCTCGCGGCGCCTCGGTGAAGTTGCGCTTGGAACGAACGCAGGCATCAGCAAAGTCTTGCGGCACCCGCTCTTTGTCGAGAAGGTTGGGGGAACACTTCACATTGCGATCGGTGCGAGCTATCCGGAATGTTACGTTGAGGACCCTGCTTCAGCTGAGGGAAGAGAAAAATGTGAAGGGTTGGCCAAAGCAGGAATCCTGAATCTCTCGGCCCAGCATGTAGACATAGTCACCGATTTCCGCGAAGGAGGTGCGGGTAGGGCCGTTTACCTCGATGATACTCAACTCGAAGTGCGCAGTGGTAACTGGGTGGTTCCCTGAGGGGAGGGGGTGATCGGTGAACGGTCATCGGTAAACGGTAATCGGTAATCGGGGTCCCGCTGTCGCGTGCTCGTGCTCGTGCTCGTAATCGAATAGGACTTCCCCGAACTCGGCGGGCTTTGCGTGAGATCAATTTGTTTCACGTCCAGACGCAAAGTCTGAAAAGACAGGGGCTTACGCATCGGGATTC
>JAUVSF010000176.1 GCA_030597245.1 Acidobacteriota bacterium | reverse complement strand
GTTCGGGAACTCATAGCGCGCGAGCCGGCCAACTATGGGGCGCGCCATATTCTGGCAACGATTCTGGCGAAACGGGGGGACTATCAGGGTGCGATTAGGGAGGAGCTGTTTGTAGTTGAACACCGACCGTCATTTGGTGAGGCTCTCAATAATCTGGGTTCCTACTACTTAAACTTGGGAGAAAATCAGCAAGCCAGTGAAGCGTATCTCCAAGCTCTCCGGACCGCTCCCAACAGTGTCATGGTTCGCGTCAACTTGACTCTCGCCTTCCTAAACCTGAAACAGTACCGTGAAGCACAGGAGTATGCACAAACCGTAACTCAACTGGCGCCGAATTTCGCTCTGGGTTACTTCTATCTCGGCCAGGTATACAAGGGGCTGGGAATGGGCAGTGAGTCTGAGGCTGCATTCCGTAAAGCCAAGGAGTTGAATCCAAAGCTCAATGTGCCAATCCCCTAAGTCTTGTTGTCAAAACGAAATGGAACTCAGTCTTGTACTCCCCGGTCTGGAATCCCGGGGCTCCGTAAGGAACGATATGGGTTGCGCAGAGGAAGATAAGCTTCCAGCTTGGCATGACGGCCTAGAAGGCCATCTTCCCCTGGGGGTTCCGTTTTGCGCGTTTCAGCCGGCCCTGTCGGAAGATAAGCTTCCAGCTTGTCCTGATGGGTATTGGTCCCGCAGCGACGGCCTGGAAGGCCATCTTCCCCCCGGCTCTGTATGGATTTTCGACCAACATCATACGGAGCCGGGTCCTTTCAGGGCCCGGGGATTGTGCTCCCTCGGTTTGGGCAACACGCCCTTTAAGTCATGCTTCCGCACTCGGGAAGAGGGACCCGTGAGAGGGTTCTTAATTCTCTTGATCAGGGCCCTTCCTGCGGTCGTCGTCAGTCTGAGTCTCGTTGGTTCTTGCCTTGCGTCGGACAGGCCCAACGTGCTTCTGATCTCGATCGATACTCTGCGGGCTGATCATCTCGGGTGCTATGGGTACACGGCAGTCAGGACTCCGGTCATTGATCAGCTTGCCAGGGAGGGTGTTCGTTTTGAACGAGCCTTCTCCACCGTTCCGTTAACGCTCCCGGCCCACGCCAGTATTCTGACCGGAACTTACCCCAGCTACCATGGAATCAGGGATAATGCGGGCTACGTACTCCCTCAAGACCAGACAACCCTGGCAGAAGTTCTGAAAAAAGAAGGATATTCAACTGCAGCCGTGGTCGGGGCGTATGTCTTGGACTCAAAATTCGGACTCGACCAGGGCTTCGATCATTACTATGACAACTTTGATCTGAGCCGCTACGAGAACATCAGTCCCGGTTATATCCAGAGAACCGGTGACGAAGTTGTGCAGGAATCGATTCGGTGGCTGAGTAGTGTTCGCCCCAAGCCTTTCTTCCTCTGGGTGCACCTTTACGATCCTCATGATCCCTATACACCTCCCGAGCCCTATGCATCGAAACATCCCGGTCGGCCTTACGACGGCGAAATCGAATTCACCGACAGCAACGTTGGTGTGCTACTGGCCGCTCTGAAGCAGAGAGGCCTCTATGAGAACACGTTGATCATTCTGGCGGGAGATCATGGGGAGAGCCTGGGCGAACACGGAGAAGAGAAGCATGGATTCTTCGTCTACAACGCTACGCTGCATGTTCCTCTGATCTTCCGACTTCCAGGGGGCAGGGAAGCCGGCAGAACCGTCGATGACAACGTTTCTCTGGTGGATCTTTTTCCGACGGTAGTCCAGTGGCTTGGCCTCTCGCGGAGCAGTACTTTCTCCTACCAGGGTGTTGGCTTGAGTTCTGTCCTCTTGGGCAAGGGCCGTGTGAATCGATCGGACCTGTTGGCTGAGTGCTACTATGCCTATCAGCAGTTCGGCTGGAGCCCTCTTCGCACTTTGATCAGCGGGCGGTATAAGTTCGTGCTGGCTCCGGCTCCGGAGCTGTATGACATTTCGAGTGATTTCTCAGAGAAAAGGGACTTGGCCGCCCGGGAAGGTGCCCTGGCCCGATCGCTTCGCCGCCGGCTGGAAGAACTCGAGAATCGCTTCCGGCGCTCCACTATTGCAGATGAAGCTCAGACTGAAATTGACTCGGAAACGGCCGAGAAGCTGAGATCCCTGGGTTATATTTCCTTGTCTGCTCCGAGTTTCGATTCGGTCGATATCTCCGGCCTGAAGGATCCGAAGGACGAGATTGCGCTTTACAACAAGGTTTTGCGGTTGTTCATTCTGAGTTCCGAAGAGAAGTATCGAGAAGCTATTCCCGAGTATCGGAAGATCCTCAGGGGCCAACCGGGCCTGAAGATCGTGCGTTACAAGTTGGGGCAGGCTCTGTTTCATTCGGGAAGTTTTGAAGAGGCCGCGGAGCAGTTCAAACAGGTAATTGACTCGCAGGCCGGCGAGTCGCTGGCGGTTTTCGACCTGGCACAGACCTATCTCAGGTTGGGGCGAGTCGATGATGCGATCATAGGGTTTCAAAGGACCATCCGGATGGACCCGGGGCACTACCGGGCTCGAAGTAACCTGGGAGTGCTGTATAAGAATCAGGGCAGGCTCGATGAGGCGATCGAGGAATTGGAGCAAGCTGTTGCCATCGCGCCAAACTCGGTCTTCGCCCTGAGCAACCTGGGGGTTTCCTACTCGATGAAGGAGCGCCACGAAGAGGCGGTCAGGTCGTTGGAAAAGGCCTTTGAACTGGATCCCGAGAATGCTGCCGTTTGTACCAACCTGGCAGTAGCATTCCAGAGAATGGGTGACCAGGATTCGGCCCAGAGGTACTTCGAAATCGCTCGACGTTTGAACCCCCGTGTGTTTAAGAAGTAGCCCATCGGGGGTGATTCGAATCCAAAGTTTTGAATCCAGTTCAGAAAATTGGATTATTGGGAGCCAACTTCTCAGATTGAAGCTTCGCGAGCTGAGGGCTAATTCGTTGATTCTTGTTCAGTTACGATCGATTGGAAGGTAATCTGGTACGTTTCTTGCTGCTTATTATTATGAGTTAATGACGGTTATTCACGTACTTGGAGCCGCGGAGATACGCAAGCGAAGGACTTTGTGTTAACACAACTCTTAATATTGAGTTATTCCGTTTCAATCTAATCATAAGGGGGAAATGTATGCCTGAGAGAGGAAAAAACCTCCCAAAATGGTTTGGGATCGCCGGCCTGATCCTCGTGCTTTGCGCGACTGGGTTGATGGCACAGGCGGTCGGGACTGTTACGGGAACGATTGTGGATGCCACTCAAGCAGTCATCCCGGGTGCAGAGGTGACGGTCACGAACACGCAGACTTCCAGTAGTCAGATTGCACTGACTTCGGATCGCGGAGTTTATCGTGTGGGAAATCTTATGCCCGGAACCTACGAGGTCAAGGCTGCGCTGACCGGGTTCAAGACTGCTTTGGGTCGGATTACGGTAACGGTTGGAGAAGTGGTCCGAGTTGACCTGACCCTGGAAGTGGGTGAGGTGAACGAGGTCATAACGGTTACCGATGCCGGGACTGCGATCAACGTAGAACAGGGTCGTGTTTCGGAGTTGGTGAGTCGGAAGCAGATCGAGGACCTCCCGCTGAACGGCAGGAACGTCTTCAGTTTGATGCAGACGGCTCCGGGAGCGGTCAACACTGAAGCCACGATTGATGAGCCCGGCCAGAATACCAACGTGAACGGCGGTAGAGCCAACATGAACGGTTTCTGGATGGACGGTATTTCCATCACCGCTCTGAGTGGAGGAACCGGCGCAGGTGATGGGCCCGGTATGAATCCGAACCTGGAGATGATTCAGGAGTTTCGAATTGAAACCTTGAACTTCTCGGCGGAATACGGCTCCAATGTTGGGTCGGTTGTCACCGTGGTGACCAAAAGCGGATCCAATGCTTTCCACGGATCGGTTTACAACTTTCTGCGTAATGACAACCTTGATGCCCGTGAGTTCTTCGACCAGGAGAAGCCCGAGTTCAAGCAGAACCAGTTTGGCTTCAGCATCGGTGGCCCGATTGCCAAGGACAAGACCTTCTTCTTCGGAACCTACGAGGGACTCCGCATTCGAACCGGCGAGAGCCAATTGGCTACGTTTGAGAGTTCCGCCTGGGCCAATTATGCGCAGCAATATGCTAGGCCTGTTGGCCAGTTCCTCTGGCAGAACTACCCGGCTCCGTCCATCTCGACGGTGAGTTCGACCGTGGGTGAGTACCTGGTGGATTTCGGGCATAGTGAGAACTCTGATCAGGCAAGCGTGGATGCTGCTCTGAATAGCTTGTTCGGATCTCCGGCAGGTGCCCTCTCTGCGGATGCTGCCATGATCGGAGAAACCTCTTTCTTCACGCCGGATTCGCAGGACTCGAATGGTGGAAGTATTCGCCTCGACCACGAGTTTGGTCAGAATGACCGGATCTTCGGGCGTTTCTATTACAACAAACTGACAGGTTTTCAGGTGCCCGATCCGAGGCCGGCCTTCAGTTCCCCTGTTGAGTCTGGGAATACTCTTATTGCTATTAGTTGGACGCACGTTTTCTCTCCCGTAATGGTCAATGAGGCGCGCACAGGTTTCACTCGAAACGTGACAGATATCCTTGCCGGTGACCCGGGAGTGCCTTTCATCTATGATGCAGGCTCGGGAGTCGGTGTTGCCAGTACGTTTGGCTCTTACAACGGTTACCCTCAGTTCTTTCACGAGAACATCTACAGCTGGGCTGATACGATGAGTCTCAATATGGGTGATCACGGGCTCAAGATCGGTGGTGAAGTCCGTCGTAATCAGGAGAACAGTGAGTTTAACGTTGCTCGTCCCAGCACCTACTTCTATGACTTGGTGTATATCGCTCTTGACGATCCCTACTACCAGGTTGCCGGGGTACATCCGGACCTTGACAACGGTACGGATAATTTTCTTCAAAGTAGTGAGCGGGGTTGGAGAGGAACCACAGTCGGTCTTTTCTTCAACGACGACTGGAAAGTGTCTCCGAACCTGACTGTGAATCTGGGTGTCCGATGGGATTGGTTCAGCCGGTTGACCGAGGTACAGGGTCGGGCAACTGCTTACGACATGCCGCTAGGAACCAACTTCGTCGAGAGAGTCCGTTTGGGCGAATTCATCGGCCCTGTGGACAGTCTGTCGCCTGACGACTGGAACAACTTCGCCCCTCGATTTGGTTTCGCCTGGGATCCCTTTAGCGATGGCAAGATGGCGTTTCGGGGAGGCTTTGGAATCGCTTATCAGAGTGGGATCTTTAACCCGCTTGCCAATTCCCGGTGGAATAAGCCGTTCTACTCATTCAATCTTGTCTGTGATGTGTGTGGCCGCGACAACGCGGTGATCCTTTACGGGCCTCAGGACGGAAGTCCAGTTCGAATCGATGGGGCCAACAATAACCCGGGTGCCCAGTTGATGATGGGTAACATCATTGCCTACGAACCGACCAACGATAATCAGGCTTTTCTTAGTGGCATTCCGGATCCTGGGATCCGTGATCCCTATTCCATGAGCTACTTTGTCGGTGTCCAGCGAGAAATCGTCCGGGATGCGGTGATCGAGGTCAACTACGTTGGTAATTTGGGTCGGAAGCTCATCCGGGCCGAGAACCCCAATCGCTTTCCGGGAGATCGTCTGGGTTGGCCGAGTCCCTTTGAGGGTGAGTTTGCGGGTGACGAAAATTTCAATAGGCTCAATCCTGATGAGGGGACCTTGCGCTTCTGGCAGAACGCGGTCAACAGCAATTACCATGCGCTGCAAGCAACATTCACCAAGAGATATGGCAACGGCGTCGCTATCAACGCAAACTACACCTGGTCCAAGGTCACAGATACTCGATCCACCTGGCACAGCGGTGCGACCAGCTCGGGCCGTGCTCAAGAGGGCTATTCTACGGACTGGTTCCAGGTCGGGCAGGATTACGGGAGAGCGATCTTCGACGCTCGACAGCGGTTCGTCTTCAGTGGAGTGTGGGATATGCCCTTCCTCAGGGATGCCGACAACGCGGTGGTCAGGTCGGTCCTGGGTGGCTGGCAGCTCAATACCATTTTCTCGGCTCAGACGGGGCAACCGTTTACACCATATATCGGGTTGTCCTTTCCGCGAGGGGGTGACTTCAACGCGGATGGAAACAACAACGACCGTCCGAACACTCCTGCAGTCGGGAACTACATCCAGACCGACCGGCATGACTATGTGAATCCGGACAATGGTATTTTCAACTTTCCTGGGACGACTACCGAGGAAAAGCTGGCGTACTTTGGCACGCCTGAACCGGGAACGCTCGGAAATCTGGGACGGAACACTTACGATGGTCCCGGATTCGTCAATCTCGATTTCTCGCTTTTCAAGGACTTCATGATTCCGCAGATCAGCGAAGATTCGAGACTTCAGTTGAGATTTGAGTTCTTCAATATCCTCAACAGGGCCAACTTCTTTCAGCCCGAGCCTCGGATCGAAAATCGTCTGTTCGGTAGGTCATCCGAGACCTTTGACGCCCGCGAAATTCAGATCGGTATCAAGTTCCTGTTCTAGACGGGTAAGCTGGCATAGTGAGAACGAAAGGGCGCCCCGAACCGGGGCGCCTTTTTTATTTCAGGGCTTCCAGTTGTTGTTGAAACCGGTCTCGGTACTGTGAACAGAGTCCTGGACTTTCCGTGCAGAGTTGGTCAAACTCCACTCCTGCTTCATCCTTCCTTCCCGCCTTAACAAGAGCAAAGGCGAGATTCAGACGAGCCTGGGAATAATCCGGTTTGAATTGCAGAGCCGTCCTATAAGAGTTGATTGCCTGCTGCATTTGCCCAGCACTCTCGAGGGCAATCCCCATTGAGTTGCGGACCAGCGCGTCGTCCACTCCGAGATCCAGGACGCTCTTGAGAGTCTCCAACCCCGCCTCGTATTCCCGGTTCTGTACCAGCGTAGCACCGAGCAACTTCATCGCTTGTTTGTCCTCGGGCCGCAGTTCCAGGATATATCGGTAGAGGTTGATTGCTTCATCGAGTCTGTGGGTGCGGGCGTAAAGTTGAGCGAGGAGCCGGCGAGCACCCAGGTGAGTCGAAGTGCGGTCGGTCACTCCTTTGAGTAGTTCGATTGCTTGATCAGTGCGACCCAGTTGGCTGAGTGCTCTGGCTCGATTGACGTCGATCGAGACAAAATCAGTGTTCAATTCCGCAGCTGCCTCGAACGCGTTGAGCGCACGTTCTGGGTTCCCCATCTTCAGGTAGTTGATGCCGAGCGAGTAATGGGCTATGAAGAGTTCTGGGCTCTCTCTAATAGCTTCCTTGAGAATCGAGTTTGACCGTTCCATTTCTCCTATCTCGGAGGCCTGAAGCCCCAGGAGCACTTTATTGAAGATCTCTACTTTGTCTTTGGGGTCTGGCAGGTTCCGCAAGTCTCCAGTTCTCAATGGGCCGGCAACGGCGACATATCCGAGAGCACTGAGCTTTTCAATGGTTTCGGAATCAAGTTCGCTCTGAGAAGGATCACTTTGAGCAAGCTCACTTTGAGCAGGTTCAGAGTCGGAACTGAAGCTCTGTTCGACCCTCAGCAGTTCTGTTCTCAACTGGTTTGCCAGGGCCTGGTTCCTCGAATAGAGGTTGTTCAGTTCCTTTGGATCCTTCGAGAGGTCATAAAGTTCCGGGCGGGGAGCGTGAATGAACTTGAAATGCCCTTGCCGAAAGACCTTCAATGGACTCCACCCGAAGGTAGTCAGGGGATAGAGTGTCTCCGCGTAGGCGAACCGGTCTTCAGTCCTCTTACGTAACATGACTGACAGGAGACCGCGACCTTCAATTCCCCATTCAGGTGCGAGGGGAGCTCTGAGGACTTGAAGCACAGTGGGAAGGACGTCTACTGTCTCCGCGATGGTCTCGACTCTAATACCTTTTATTCCGTAGCTTTTTGGAAGCTTGACGATGAAAGGAATCTTGATGACCGCTTCGTACAGAAAGAAGCCGTGCTCATTCTCTCCGTGATCGCCAAGCGCTTCCCCGTGGTCGCTCAGGGCCACAATAAGCGAGTTCTCATAACGATCGGACCTTCTCAGCAGGGAAAGCAGCCTCCCGAGTTGACTGTCAGCGTAGGCGACTTCTCCTGCATAGAGATTCGTACTGTACAGCTGACTGTAGGGTGCAGGAGGGTCGTAGTTGTGATGAGGGTCGAAGAGATGGACCCAGAGGAAGAAAGGATCCTGGGCGTTCTCCAGCCAGGGGAGAACCTCGTTGATCGTCTCCTCAGCTGGTCGCTGAACGTTTCCGGGATTGGTCCCTTCGAGCTCCTTCAGATCAAAGTTGTCATAGTACAGGTCGAAGCCCTCGTTCAAACCCCAACTCCGGTCCAGGACAAACGCGCTGACGAATGCGGCGGTCTGGTAGCCCCTGTTCTTCAGGATCCTGGCCAGCGAAAGGGTACCCTTGCGAAACTGACCGACTGTGAAGTCTCGCAGTCCGTGAGTTGCGGGGTAGGTGCCCGTGAGAATCGATGCGTGTGAGGGCGGTGTGAGAGGGACCTGGCAGTAGGCGTTGTCAAAAACAACTCCGTCGCCGGCCAGGCTGTCCAACGACGGCGTCTTGACCTCTGTACTCCCGTAAGCCCCCACATAGTCGGCTCGGAGTGTATCGATGGTGATGAGAACGACATTGGGTAACGAGGCGTCAGCTTGAATAGAAGTCGGAGGCGAAGCCGTTGTCGCAGCTGCCACGCCGAGCCAGGAGAAGGCGACTGCCATCATGAAAAACCGGTACCCGGCGTGAATCATGACTTAATT
>JAUVSF010000490.1 GCA_030597245.1 Acidobacteriota bacterium | reverse complement strand
TTTCGATGATCACGCATATTATTTATACTTACGTCGCTCTTCCAGAAACTACGAAAGAAAATCCAAGCCCGAGACTCAAGCCTCAAGACCCAGGACCCAAGCCTCAGGACCCAAGACCCAAGACCCAAGACCATCTTCCAAGACCCAAAGATCCAACTCTGCTAAAATGGACGCGAAAAAGGTGGTACCTAGATGGCAAGAAACCTGGTAGTAACCATCATTTCACTTCTCGTTTCACCACTCTGGCTGATCGGGGCTCAGCAGGATGTTTCTCTTTACCTGATGGGCCGGGTTCTGATGGCTGACGACACTCCCTTTTCTCATTCGGTCAAAGTGGAAATGGTCTGTAACGGCAGGGCAATACGCCAGTCCTTTGTAAATGACAAGGGTGTTTTCAGTTTTGACCTGGGCAGTGTCAATCAGAGTCAAGGGGCCAGCGATGCCGGAGCCACTCCAACATCGGGTGGACTGGTCGGTGGGTTCGGTAGTAATACGGGGAGCACTGGGGGGTTCGTTGTAATATTGGGCAGAATCTATCTTGACAACTGCCTGGTCCGACTCCAGCAAAACCCGGAATTCGCTTCTACTCAAATACAGCTGGGAATCCGCGGGTTGATGGACGACCCGGACGTCGGTGAAATACTCGTGATGCGGGTGAAGGACGGTGCCTCGAACACCCTGGATGTTTCGAGACCTCTGATTCCTGTTGAAGCTGAAGAGGCCTCGATCAAAGCCCTTGCCGAGCTTGAAAAGGACAAGCCCAATTTGTCAAAGGCTGCGAAGAATCTACAGAAAGCGGTCAAAATCTATCCCGACTTCGATGCGGCCTGGGCTTTGCTCGGAGAAGTGAGAATGGAACAGGGCAAAACAGAAGAAGCCGAAGCCGCGTTCTCAAAAGCGGCCGAGGTGAATTCCGAAGCGGTGAAGCCGCGCCTGGGCCTTGCCCAGCTTGCCTTGGAGAGACAGCAATGGGAAGAAGCTTCCAAGTGGGCCGAACTGGCGCTGGACTTGGAACCAGCCGTACCGAGAGGCCTCCTGTATTCCGGGCTGGCTGGTTATTACGCAGGCGACTATGAGGCTGCACTGAAGCAGTTGGAGCAACTCGAGGAACTGGGGAAGGCCGACTCGTTCCCTATTTCCCTGCTGCATCTGGGAATGCTCTATGCGATGAGGGGCGACATCCCGAAGGCAGCTGAACAACTGCGCACTTATCTGGAAGTCGAAGACGAATCGAGCCTTCAAGTGGCCAGGCGGAAGAAAATAGAAGCGCAGCTAAAGGTTTGGGAGGAGCAGGAGCTGATCACTCCGTGACGATATCTCCAGTCGATCTGCGGGATAAGGTGGGCCGGAAAGTGCTTCCAGTGCGATTACTCCAAGAATTCTGGTTTCTCATAAGGCTGAAAACCAAGCCCTTTGTGGCCACATCCGTCGGACTTATTCTGATTTGTCTTCTGACGGCTGACGTTGGAGGACAACAGGCTAGAGAGTCCCTTAATCAAGCCCAGCTCGCAATTGACTCAGGTAGACTCGAAGATGCAGTCGGGTCGCTCCGTGAAGCGCTCGACATAGATCCGAACCATCGGGAAGCACGGGTGGCCCTGGTTGACGTCCTGATGAGGCTCATGCGGTGGGATGAGGCAGAAGCCGAGGTTGCGGTTCTGAGGAAGAAGTTTCCCCGGGATTCCCAAATCGCATACATGGCGGCAGCGGTCGCCTATAGAAAAGGTGATTTTGAAAAGGCAAACCAATTGGCTGGGGAAGCGATCGATCTGCCAAACACTCCCGCTCAGGCCTACAGGATCCGAGCCTTTGCCCGCTTCATAATCAAAGATCATGAAGGCTTCAAGGCGGACCTGGAGCACCTCATCGAACAGAACCCTAACGATTCTGACGTGTACTACCATCTGGGCCGTTACTACTACGAGAACCAACAGTTCACTGAAGCCATTGTCGCATTTGAGAAGGTGACCGAGCTTGACCCGCAAGCATACAAGGCTCATTACTTCCTGGGTTGGTGTCAGCAGGCTCAAGGTGACTTGTCCTCGGCGAAGCAAAGCTACAAACGTGCCATCAAAATCGTCGATCAGCAGAAGGTTAGGGATGGCTGGCCATTCACCGACCTCGGTGAACTGCTCATAACCGAAGGAGAGTATGCATCTGGCCTCGGTTGGCAGTACCGTGCCATCCGAAACGACCCCCAGTTTCCGTACGGCCGCTACAAATACGCCAGTGCCCTGCTGAAGGAGGGACCTTCAGCTGAGGTCGAGCAGCAACTCCAACTGGCCATTAAGTTCGATCCCGGCTATACGGAGGCTTACTACCTGCTGGGACGCTACTACCAGGGGATCGGGGAGAAAGATAAAGCAAAAGAGGCTTTTGCAAAGTTTCAGGAGCTGAGGAAGAATCCCCTGGCATCTCCGTACGGAGTGCGGCGAGAGCGCTAGGATCGGGCTAACCACTAAATCACGAAAGCACTAGAACTAATGGAATTGTTTGGTTTGGCGGTTCCGAGGGATCACGGTGAGTCAGGATGGGATCCTTCGGTCACCTCAGTATAGGCGCCCATTGGAAGACCCTTCACAATATCCACAGTCCCGCTTGGCCATGCGATTCGAATATCCCCGGTTTCTTTCTGACTCCCAAAGCCCAATAGGATTCGGTGGTCGTGGCCAGACTGATAGCTACTACCTCCGGATACGCTGTGATGCCTGGTCTGGCCGTCAACTTCGTACCTGATCCGAACCCCTATTCCATCCCTGTTACTCTTCTTGCCGACAAGCCTTATTCCTGCCCAGTGGTTCCTATTCCCGCCGTCATTTCGTACCAATTCCGGAGCCTGTCCATTGTTGAGGAATAGAAGATCGGTATCTCCGTCGTTGTCCCAGTCGCCTGTCGCTAATCCCCTTCCCGCATACAATTTCTGGAAGACCGGGCCACTTTCATCACTGACGTTCGTGAATTTCGAGTCCCGGTTCTCAAACAGCAAAGGCTTCTCCAAATAAGTGATGTTCCCCCGATGGTAGTCGATCTGGTCGTCGGGATGGCCATTCAGTACAACGATGTCCTGGTCCCCGTCGTTGTCGAAGTCAATAAAACGGGCCCCGAAGGTACTCATGAAACGAGTCGCACGGGACAGGCCTGGTGCATCGATGACAACGTCTTCAAAGGATTCGCCGTCCCTGTTGTGATAGATCGATACATCCTCGTGGTCTATATTCGCTACAAAGAGGTCTATCATCCCGTCATCGTCATAATCCTGAGCATCGACCCCCATTCCCGATCTTGCTTTTCCGTCATGACTGAATGCAACCCCTGCAAACAGGCCGATCTCCTCAAAAGTACCGTTACCCCGGTTCATGAAGAGGAAGTTCTCCGTAGTATCGTTCGACTGAAGAACATCGGCCCAGCCGTCATTGTTCAGGTCGGCGGTAACCACACCCAGGCCCTTGCTACGGGAATCAGCGATCCCTGCTCGGGTGCTCACATCCTCAAAGGTTCCATCACCTTTGTTGCGGTACAGCCTGCTTGGCCAACTGTCGAAAAGTGTCGGAATACAGTAGCGGGGTGTCTCCCCTCCCCCACATTTGAAGTTTAGATCCGGCTCCCAAATGACGTACCCGCATACCCACAGGTCCAACCAGCCGTCATTGTCATAGTCGAAAAAGGCCGAACTCGCGCCCCACCCTTTGGCCTCCACTCCGGCTTTCAGAGTCAGGTCGGAAAAAGTGCCGTCACCATTGTTGTGATAGAGAAGACCTGATCTGACGCCGGTGATAAAGATATCCCTCCAGCCGTCATTGTCGTAGTCTCCGACACCAACCCCGACCCCAAAACCTCGCCCCGGAACTCCCGCTTCCGCCGTGACCTCTCTGAAAGTTCCGTCGCCGTTGTTCCGATACAGTGCATTCCGAATCGGTTTCTCAGGCTTGTAGAAGTCACTCGTTGAACCTGTCACCAGGTAAATGTCGATCCAACCATCGTTGTCGTAATCCAGGAAAGCAGCCCCGCCGATCATCGTTTCCGGCAGGTACCGTTTCTCAGACATGCCGTTGTCGTGA
>JAUVSF010000480.1 GCA_030597245.1 Acidobacteriota bacterium | reverse complement strand
GTTTCTGTCGAGTTCGGGGTGAATTCGACTTGGCACCTTCCCCTCACAACCGTTTTCCAACACCTTACAGCCGTTTGCTGGGGTAAACTCCTTCGCTCACCTCTGGCAAGCCGCTCTGCGACTGCGTTTCCCCACAGCGCGATTGGCTATATGCATGGCGGAGGATAAGCTTGTCACGATATGCTCGCTCCGAATGTCCATGACGGCCTGGAAGGCCATCTTCCCTCTCCCGGCCACAGCGGAAATTGGGCTTCCTGTGACCCACCCATGAGGCACAGTAAACCGACCTCGCGTTGATTTCGCAGGTGCATGCTGCACAATAGAACGATCAGCATGAGAGTTCACTTCATTTCCATAGGTGGAGCAGCGATGCACAATCTGGCGCTCGCGCTTCACCAGAAAGGCCGGCAAGTAACCGGTTCAGATGACGAGATCTTTGAGCCGTCACGTAGCCGCCTTGCTGCGGCAGGACTGCTTCCAGAACACGAGGGGTGGGACGCGTCGAGAATCACACCCGACCTCGATGCGGTGATTTTGGGAATGCACGCCCGTGCTGACAATCCCGAGCTTGTCGCAGCCCAGGGACTTAACCTGAGAATCTATTCGTTCCCGGAGTATCTTTTCGAACAGACAAGGAAAAAGCAGCGAGTGGTCATTGGCGGTAGCCACGGAAAGACGACTATCACGTCAATGATCATGCATGTTTTGAACAGCCTGGGATCGACGTTCGATTACCTGGTTGGAGCCCAGATCGAAGGCTTTGAGACGATGGTTGGACTCTCCGACAACTCGGAAACAGCGGTTTTCGAAGGCGATGAATACCCGTCGTCAGCTCTCGATAGTCGCCCCAAATTCCTCCTTTACCGCCCCCACATAGGTGTCATAAGCGGGATAGCCTGGGACCACGCCAACGTCTTTCCTTCCCCGGAACTGTACGCTCGTCAATTCAGACTGTTTGTAGAGTCGTTCGAGAAAGGGGGGCGGCTGATCTTTTTCGGAGAGGATTCTGGAGTAGGTGCGATTGCGGCATCAACCAGAGATGATCTTGGGAAAGTGAGCTACAAAACTCATCCCTATGAGGTCCGCGAGGGACAGTTCCGCCTGCTGACCCGGTCTGAAAGCATCCCGCTCCAGATTTTCGGGAAGCATAATATGCAGAATATCGCTGCCGCTAAGTCAGTTTGCCTTCAGTTGGGCGTTTCGGACGAGGACTTCTACACCTGTATCAGCAGCTTCAAGGGAGCAGCTCGAAGGCTTCAGACAATTGGCAAGGGGCGGAACACATGCATGTTTCTTGACTTTGCTCATTCGCCATCGAAGGTGTCGGCAACTACCGCTGCGGTGAAAGAGCTTTTCCCTCACCGAAAGTTGGTCGCGTGTCTCGAGTTGCACACTTTCAGTAGTTTGAGTCCTGGTTTCATAAGGGAGTATCGATCGAGCTTAGATCTGGCCGACGAGCCAATCGTTTTTTTTGACCCTGAAACCGTACAGCAGAAGAGACTCCCTCCGCTGTCAAGAACTCAGATCCAGGAAGCATTTGCCAACCAGAAGCTTCTGGTGTTTTCTGACAAAGACGAATTGCTGCGGCATTTTTCGAGCCTGAGCTGGGAAAACACCAACCTTCTCCTCATGTCCTCTGGAAGCTTCTCGGGTGTTGATGTGAAATCATTGGCCCGACAACTGGTGACATGAGCTTGGGTAAAATGACTGCCAGTCGAATTTAGAGCCGGCATTTGAACAGTCGTGCGGAAGCATTACCGGCTGGACGACACCGAAACAGGGGATCTTATGCGTCGCTTCTTTCTCTATCTCGCGACTCTTTTCTTCTCTTACGGACTAGCTTCGGAGCAACCTCATGAACATGCCGACATTCGAGCCGTCCAATTCAGATGGACGACGGCAGGGCCGGTCCTGGGTCCGCCAGAATCGCCCAGTGATCTCCACTACTCAGTCAAAGAACCTAGCATCGTGTTTTTTGACAATCGGTGGCATCTTTTCTGTAGTCTGAGGGGAAAGGACTACTCACGGAGAATCGAATACTTGACTTTCACCGATTGGGACGACCTGAGCACTGCGTCGAGGAAGCCCCTCAAACTGACAGGGGGGCCTTTCGGGACACCTCAAGTATTCTATTACTCGCCTCAGGAGCTCTGGTATCTGGTCTACCAACTCTACGAAGACGACGGACTCGCGGTTACTCCCGTGTTTTCGCCCTCCAGAAATATGACGAATCCTTCCGGGTGGTCCACGCCGACCGCGTTTCCGGTTCAATGCCCAGAGGAGATCGAGGCCTGGGCGGACTTCTGGATCATCTGCGATGAGGGTCAAGCGCACCTGTTCTTCACCTCGAATGACGGTCGTATCTGGCGCTCTGAAACGAGTCTTGACAAGTTCCCCACCGGCTGGTCAGCGCCCCAAGTTGCGATCCGCGGCGACTTCGTTGGGGCGCCTCACATCTATCGAGTCCAAGGAGGTTCAAACTACCTTGCTCTGGTCGAGGCTCAGCGACAATGGCGCCGGTTCTACAAATCTTACCTTAGCCAAACATTGACAGGCCCCTGGAAACCCCTGGCAGTGACACGAACAAGGCCTTTCGCTTCCCTGGCAAACGTCGAGTTCAGGGCTGAACCATGGACTGATACGTTTGGTCATGGAGAGCTTCTCCGTGCCGGGCACAACGAAAGGCTGGAGGTGGAGTTAGAAGGCATGCGATTCCTATACCAGGGAAGTAGCTACGCTGATCGAGAGGGAAAACTCCCTCGGGAGGTCCCGTGGAGATTCGGGATGTTGATCGATAAGAGGAAGTGACAACCTGGAAGGTTGTCCTACAGTAAGACATGCTTCCAGCTTGTCACCGGGATATAACCGCGACAACTCACAAAGCCGAACCCTTAACTCCTGGTGCCCTTGGTGGTTTGTATCTTCCTAGCTATCCCCCCCGCTAATCGAGTCTCCCAGCTGACCACAGGATCGCGCGTTTGACGAGTTTTCTGAAGCCGGGATACCTGTGGGTGTGACGATCATGACCCAACTGTATAGCGATAACCCTCGATTTCTCATATGGGCTGATCCATGCCAACGGCCCGTCACTGCTTTCCTCGTCCGTTTCGAGGATTACCTTCACCTCCGGAGATATCCACATGTTCTTGTAGGTTTCGTCAACCAACTGCATAGGAGCAACGTCGGCGGTCACTGGATGACGTCCTACAGAAGTCACATAGAGTTCCACATCGTGCTTGTAGGCGGAAGCAGGTTCACTACCTCCTTCCAGCGTGTATCGAGCCCCAACGACATCCCGCCACCACCATTCCCAATCGTTGTAATTCGCAAGGGCGTGATGGAGGACAACAACACCCTTACCGCTCTCAAGGAAGTCCCGCAGGTTCTTCCGGCCTTCGTCGCCTAGTTGCCTCGACATGTCGTACATGACGACAACGTCATATTTTCCTCGGATCGGCTTTTCGAAAGCCCCGGTATTGGTCGGCTTATGATCCCAGGTCAACCAGTCACCTTCGAACAGTGTGTAGAAATCGCTGTCATAATCGTGCCCACCAGTCACGACCAGGGCCCGAACATTGGCATCCACTGGTCTCAAAGGATCGAAGCTTGGCGGGATCGTCACTTTACCCGTTGCCGCCCACTCACAACCCCGGGCAAAGGTGACCGCAAATCCCCTGGCATTCAGTGCGTTGAGGTCATGGCCCAAAGCGGTGTGAAACGTTCGCCCTTTCCCAAGTCGCATGGTCCATAGAATCGGTTCGTCCTCTCCGGTCCCACGCGTTTCCGGGTCGCTGTAAGCAGTTGCGAGAACTTTGACTGCTGGATCCATGCGCAGGTCGTGATACAGCTCATCGGTTGCGATGAAACTGTCACCGAGGCCATTCGTGATCGGATGTTCCTGTTCGATAAAGACAACTTTGAACGAATGCCGGTCCCCGTGTGCCGTCTTTGGGTTATCTTCCGACCAAACTCCCCCACTCAGCTTTATGAACTCCGGCCAAACCGGTTCAGTGATTCCGGTTTGAACGTGTCTGTCCCCAAGGACATCGAGTCCGCTGAATCCATAACTGGCACCGTGGTAGGTAACAAGTCCCTTCCCGGACCTCACGAAATCCGCCACGGCTTCTTCAGTGACTTCACCCCACCGTGGCCCCTG
>JAUVSF010000579.1 GCA_030597245.1 Acidobacteriota bacterium | reverse complement strand
TTCTCAGATTCGTGGCCTTCGAGATGGACTGAGATAAATGGCAAATGGGTCTAACCACTAAATCACTAAAACACAACGCAATTATTCTTCTCGTGCTTTCGTGATTTCGTGGTTAATCCAGCTCGTCGTTCGTCGTTCCTTCAAACCTTGATCGTTTCTCGCCCCGGGAGGTTCTCCGACCACCACTCCATTGCCATTTCTTGAGACCAAGCCGGTTCGAAGACGCATCCCTCCAGTTCGGTAACCAGTTCCCGGGCATCCCGAGGTCTATCGGCTGCCTTCTTGGAAAGGCACTTCATGATCAGGTTCTCTAAACATTCTGGAATGGGAGCCTCAGATACCTCCGACGGAGGTACTACCTTCTCCTTCGTATGTGCCATGGCCAGGGCCATTGCATTCTCGCCTTCGAACACCTGTTTCCCCGTCAAGAGCCAGTAGCCGATACAACCAGTAGCGTAGACATCGACTCCCGGGCCGACCTCTTTCCCCAGGATCATCTCAGGAGCCATGTAAGCGGGTGTTCCTGTCGTCATTCCCACCTGAGTCAGCGCCGCCATCTGCTTTTCTTCGTCACCGTAGTGTCTCACGAGTCCGAAATCCAACACCTTGACGAAATCGTAGAGACCTCCCCGGTTGCAGAGGAAGATATTCGCCGGCTTGATGTCTCGGTGGATCAACCCGATAGCATGGGCCTCAGCCAATGAGGCACTCATCTGAAAAAGCAGTTTCTTGACCCTGCTCGCCGGGAGAGGACCGAACCGCCCCACCAGATCCTCGAGGTTGATGCCATCGAGGTACTCCATCGCGTAGTAGAAAACGCCATCTGGAGTCCTTCCATAGTCGAAGATGCTGATCGTGTTCGGATGACTCAACTGGCTCGTCATCTGCACTTCCCTTTCGAAGCGAGCGATCATTTCTTCATTACTTCTTCCAGGGGTCAGCAACTTGACAGCAGTAGGGCGACGAAGCATAGAGTGGCTGGCCCGATACACTTCCCCCATTCCGCCTTCGCCCAACTTTTCCTCCAGCGTGTAGGTCCCCAACTGCATCATCTTGTGCTCTGCCGTGCTGACCTTGGCTCGCAACTTACCGATCATTTCAGAGGAGAGGAGGACTCCCACGGCAGTAACCGCCAGGAATCCGAACAGAAGCCAGAACACCGTGCGCAGTAACCGCAGCGACCGGTAAGCCTCATCATAGTCGACCTCGGTCACGAACCCGATCTTAGCTTCGTCAACCCAACTCCAGGCACCAACAACTCCTACCCCGCGATAATCTCTATACCCTTCGACATCCACCGCCGTGTTGCCTGCAATGGCACTCGCGGCGGCACGAGTCAATGGTTGAGCATTCCGTTCTACACTCGGCTTGAAACCGTCCACCAGACTGCCGCCCGGATCACGTACCTGAACATTCAGAATCGCACCGACTTCAGGATCCCGCGGGAGCAATCCAATATCACGGAGTTGTTCCTCAAAGCGACTCTGTGAAAGGATTACGCCCTTTTCGTCGAAGGCGTAAGTTTCACCGCTTTCTCCCAGCCGGGCTATCCTGAGGATTCGACTGAAATCCACCTCCGGCTTAATCCTCAACCCGAAGACGGCAACGGTCCTGCCCTCAGTGTCGTTAACGGGAGTGGCAACAAACATCGTCGGCCGGTTGGGCCGCCAGTTTTCACCGTTCTCGTCCGGCAGATCCACAGCAGAGGGAAAGGGGCGGGACACCAGTGATCTCCCTGCCAGTGCCTGTCTGACAAAATCGGATCGCTCTGAGATCGAGCGTGTTCCGACCGGCCCATCGAGCAATGCTGCCAAGGTCAGTCCGGTCGGGTCAATAACCACGAAATCCTCAAAGCCGTGCGCCCGGTATCTGGGTTCCAGCACCTCCCTAAGCCGAATCAGCGGTTCCGAACTCAAGAGTTCCTCTTTGGCCATCCCAGTTCCACCGGCCAGTTTCGTTAACTCGACCACAGCTTCGATGACTTGGGGCTGAGCAGCAATCACTTCAGCCTCGACCCTCTGGGTCCGAGCCCACTCCTTGAGTGCCTCCACGTCCACATTCAGGATTACCTGCAGCTGCTGGGAAAGCTGCTCCGCGGCAAGTCTCTCCACGGTGGTACCCGTCCACCATCCAATTGCACAGAGAATCAAGGCTACAACCACCCAGAGAGGCCACGAGCGGGCCAGCCGAGCCCTCAAAGGCACCTTCGTTTTCAGATCCAACGAGATATGGCTCATCGTAATTCCCCAACTGCTCTACGCGCTAAGACGGTTGCCATTATATAAAAACGGTTATCGGTTATCGGTGTTCGGTTAAGAAGATCCACCACTAAGTCACAAAAGCACAAGGGGCTTCTAGTGAATTCGTGATTTCGTGATTCGGTCCCACCGCGTTGACCGATTACCGATGACCGATAACCGGTTCCACCCCGATTACCGATTACCGAACACCGATAACCCGTCCTCCCCTAGCTCCCAATCTTTCTCCTGTAGATCCTCTCAATTCTCATCAACTCCGAGAGCTCATCCGATCCAATCTTCTCTTCGGTATCTCCGTGGAGTGCTTCGAGCGCCCTGGATCGAGCCGCTTCCTCGAGCGGCCGGGAATCAGCCCCCCGGACTCGACGATTAAAGAGACCCGGCATCCAGAGTTCCTGACGGAAGTTTTTCAGCGTATCGTCCGAATCGAGAAATGACCCGCCAATGCCGATCTCCTTTATGAGGTCAAACCGCAGGGAATCCTCGTTGACTTCAAATGCCTCCTGGTAGCGGCGGACATAGTCGATCATCTCGTCATCGATCACCATCTGGGCCAGGCTGATCGTCTTCTCACTCTCCAGCTGCCCGATACCCCAGATCAGATTCACACCGGATGCCATATGCGTCTGGAATCCAAACATCTTCTCGGCCGAAGCTTGTGGATCATCGAACAGAGATTCGGTACTCACCCAGGAAGACGACGGAATGTTGTAAAACCGGCCCATCTCGGCACTGGCGTGAGCCAAAAGAGCGTTTTCGGGACCGCCGGTTACAGCCGTTGCATACTTCATGTCAAAGGTGTGAGCTAACCCCAGGTTGTAAATCATAGGGCGCCCCGGTTCCAAAACCTGATTGACGACGATTCCGGACAGAATCTCGGCGTTCCCAACGGCTGCGGAACCGGCAAGACTGACCGGACCGGTGACCCCGGCCATCGGTTCTCCGTTGATCGTCGTCGGGATTCCACTACCCGAACTTTTTCGAAAAATCTCGAGAGCCAGATAGTTCCACCTTAAAGGTCCATGCGCCGTGAAGCCCATGCTGAGCCAGTTGCCGGGGAAAACCTGTTTAATCTCAGCCAGCGCCTCCATCCCTCGAGGAGTGAAGCAGAGCGCACGAACGTGTTTTCGACAGTTCTCGGCGATCACACGGACACCAACAAAATCTC
>JAUVSF010000618.1 GCA_030597245.1 Acidobacteriota bacterium | reverse complement strand
TATGTAGCTTGTCCGATACCTGGGGTTCCGCTTCGCTCCACCCCAGGCTATTATCCACCGCACCTTCGGTGCTCCGGAGCCTGGTTGCTCCGACGGCGGCTTGGGTGCTCCGGTCCCTGGTTTCTGTGGATATTCCGTCTCCCCGTTTTTCTCCACCGCAGGTTCGGCGGTTCTCGGCTTCCTCCGTCGGCAGCTGCTGTCTGGACCCCACTTGTCGCATCTTGAACCCTCCCTAAGAATAGCCGAATCCTGGTAACAGTTGAAGACCGGCACCTAAGCGAAAGCGTGTCACCACAGGTCCTCCTCGAGTGCCAAGTGACGGCCTGGAAGGCCATCTTCCCCCCACCCCGGAACCCATTTGGAGCCGATCGGAAGATAAGCTTCCAGCTTGTCACATTTCGGTGATTCCAAAGATGCTGAACGACGACCTGGAAGGTCATCCTCCCCCGGGATCATGCATGAGTAGTAAGCGTGTCAAGCGATAAGCGGACAAGCGGGCAAGGACGACTAGCTCTCGCCACGCTGTGTTAGACCAATCGGAAATCCGCGAATCAGTTGCGTGGCAGAGAAACTATTGGGATAGGCTATAGGCGTACTCGATAGGAGGGTGTGCATGACAACCATCGATCTCTTGCAGGCAAAGCGCGAAGACGTGCTAAAAGTGGCTCAACGGCACGGAGTGACTTCTATCAGGGTGTTTGGTTCGGTAGCTCGTTGCGCCGAGTCCGCGGAGAGCGATGTCAACCTCCTCGTTACCACCGGGCCCAAAGTCAGTCCTTGGTTCCCCGCGGGCCTTATTCTCGATCTCGAGCAGCTCTTGGGGCGGCCCATCGACATCGTCACCGAATCTGGTCTCAATCCACTAATCCGGGACCAAGTGTTGACCGAGGCGGTTGCGCTGTGAAGAGCGACAAGGTCTATCTGCAGCATATCCTCGACATGATCAGCCGGATTGAGGGAGCGACCAGTGGGGGCAAGAATGGGTTCCTGGCGTCGCGCCTTCACCAAGACGCGGTCCTGCGCAATCTCCACACTATGACTGAAACGACGCAAGGAAGAAAACCCTTCCAATCGGTCAATGCATTGTCGGGACTGAGAGAAAATGCCATATGAGGATATGGCATGGATGCTGGTATAATGAACCTATGATTGAGCAAACGAAGACTACAGTTCAAGTCCCCCGAGAGTTACTGACCAAGGCAAGGGAATCGACAGGAAAGGGCATTACGGCAACTGTTCTCCAAGGCTTGCGACTGCTGGCAGCTCAGGAAGCGTATCAGAAGTTGCGTAATCTAAAGGGCAAGGTTCAGTTCAGCCTTCAGGTAGACCAGCTTCGGGAAGATCGATGACGGTCGCTTTAGACACGAGTTCGATTATCGCCTTCCTCGGAGGCGATTCCGGTCCTGATGTCTTTGCTGTTGAATGGGCTTTGGATCATTCCCTGGCCGTTATTCCACCGGTTGTTTTGTCCGAGCTCCTAAGCGATCCGACTTTAAGCGATGATCTTCGGGATCTGTTCAGAAGCCTGCCTTTACTGGGGATCACCGATGGATACTGGGAGCGCGCTGGACGCTTGCGTGCTCAGATCTTGAAAACGGGAAAACGCGCCCGCCTTGCCGACAGTCTAATTGCCCAATCTTGTATTGACCATGAGGTCGCACTCGTGACCAGGGATAAGGATTTTCGCCACTTTGCAAAGGAGTCGCTTCTGAAAGTGTTTGACGGAGCGTTCTAACCACTCAGTCATTAAGGCACAAAGAATTCCTAGTGGTTTTGTGAATTCGTGGTTCAAATTGGTCGGCGATCCTGCGGGACGGCGAGCAGCGTCTCCACTAAAAATGGGGAAGGCCGCTGAGGGCAGCTACCGAGTCCTTGGACCGGTCAACACGTTCCAATTCTCTCGTGGTCTTCAACCCTTTGTAGGGTCCCCATCGAAACAAGCTGGTAATCCGCTTCACCTGACGTTCGGTTATTCCTCGAGCCATGATCGTGTAGACCTCGCTGACTCGGTCACGCGTCCCATCTTGCATGATTGCCCGCTGGTACCATTCCTCAAACTGAGTTTTGGATTCGCAGTGGGTCCGGCCAAAAAGTCTGGTGTTCTTTCCGACCGTCAGCTGCAATATGACTTCATAGCCGCTCGCGGTCTCCGTGTCGTTGACCTTCTCGAGGTAAGCCGGGTGAGTGACTAATTCAAAGGCCTTTTGCCGATGGTTGAGCTCCGCCAACGTATCCGCAAGGCGCTCAATGTCGCCGGCACTGTATTCCCTTATGTGGTTGATCGCTTCCGCATGCGCACTGGAAATGGCCATCTCGACGTATTCCTCACGCAGCTTCGGGTTCGTGATCCGTGCTATTAAAGTGTCTATAGATTCTGCCATCTTCATTCTCCACAGCCTGCAGTTAGACCGGAAAACACAACCTTCAGCTAGAGGCTAACCAGAAGCGGTTATTTTATCAATACTGTTGGGTGCCCAAATGCGAGAAACTTTCTACCTTGCTTGCTCTGGCCGTCTGCCGCGGCCTCCGATAGAATCTGTATTCGGATGGTCACTGATTCGACGAGGAGAATTTGAAATGGTCAGTACACGACGTTTCGGGTTTGGAGTTTTCAGACTTGTTTTGCTGTCGGCCTGCAGTCCGGCGGAGAAGCCGGGGGAGCAGGGGGCGGCGGGTGATAACGGTATCTCCGAGGAGGCTGTCATCCTGACTCCGAAGCCGGGCCCGGAGCCCAGGATCAACGGCCCCAGGGTTTTCGGCAGCAGGCCTGGACGGCCCTTCATCTATCGAATTCCCTGCACCGGGGAGCGGCCGATAACGTTCTCTGTGGAAGGACTTCCGGAGGGTCTGGAACTTGACGCCGAGAGCGGAATTATCACGGGGAAGACGCCCGCGAAACGGGGCGGCTACGGGATGACGTGCCAAGCGTCTAATACACACGGCGATTCGTCCCGATGCTTCACCCTGGTCGCCGGAGACATGCTGGCTCTGACCCCGCCCACGGGCTGGAACAGCTGGTACATCCACTACGATCGGGTCACCGACGAGGTTATGCGCCAGGCCGCCGATGCGATGATCACCAGCGGCATGG
>JAUVSF010000043.1 GCA_030597245.1 Acidobacteriota bacterium | reverse complement strand
TTCTGGCCCCCTGCAAGAGGGCGATGGACGATGCGGAACTGAGTTCCGCCGACATCGACGAAGTGGTGCTGGTCGGCGGTTCGACCCGAATCCCGCGGGTCCAGCAGATGGTTAAGGAGTTCTTCAAGAAGGATCCTCACAAGGGCGTGAACCCTGACGAAGTCGTTGCTATTGGTGCAGCGGTACAGGCCGGTGTCCTGGGCGGTGATGTCAAGGACGTTCTGCTGCTTGATGTTACACCGTTGTCTCTGGGAATTGAGACTCTGGGAGGGGTTAACACAGTTCTGATCTCTCGGAACACGACCATCCCGACTCGGAAAAGTGAAGTCTTTTCTACTGCCGCTGATAGCCAGACTTCGGTCGAGATCAATGTCATGCAAGGTGAAAGGCCGATGGCCAGGGATAATAAGTCGTTGGGGAAGTTCCATCTTGTTGGTGTCCCTCCGGCACCGAGAGGTGTCCCGCAGATTGAAGTAACCTTTGACATCGATGCTAACGGGATCTTGAATGTCCATGCCAAGGACAGAGGGACCGGGCAGGAGCAGAAGATCACGATCACAGGATCCAGTGGGCTCTCCGATAGCGAGATCAATGAAATGGTGAAATCCGCAGACGCCCATGCTGACGAAGACCGGAAGCTCAAGGAACAGATCGAAGCTCGCAACCGGGCTGATAACCTGGTCTACAACAGCGAGAAATTGATGCGCGAGAACCGGGATAAGATCAGCGAGGCCGACGCCGGGCTGATAGAGAATGCCATTGAGAAGACAAAGAAGGCTATCGAAGAGGGTGAGGTCGACGGTATCAATGCGGCTGTTGAAGAGCTGACTCAAGCTTCGCACAAATTGGCAGAAGCGATGTATCAGTCTGCGGGTCAGCAAAGTGCCCAGGCCGGGGCCCCTGAGGGAGCCGGTCAGGCCGAGGCAAGTTCCGATACGGAAGACGATGAAGTGATCGATGCCGAGTATGTGGACGTCGACGAGAAGAAATAATTGAATAGTTCCTTATCTGGCTCGAGGCTGGGCTTCTAGGGCGTGTTGCCCAAAAAGGCGCCCCGCCCAAATCCGAAGCTCGAAGCTCGAAATTCGAAACAAATCTCAAGCTCGAATATCTAGTGACTGAAACAGACCGTCGCTGATAAGCTATTTAGAAACAGTCACTGCGAGGCGTTAGACCTTATATCTTTTTTCTTCGTGCTTGTTTCGAGCTTCGGATTTCGAGCTTCGAGCTTGGGCTGTTGCGGTTTGAGCGACAGACCCTCCCGGTCTCGAGCCTCACGGAGGCGATCCATCAGCCTTCCAGGGCTTCGCTTTCGCTCTTGACCAACCCGGCTCTAATCTTCCCATAGACACGCTGGACGCGTCTCTTGGAATCCGTCTCCCCTCCCACTTCTTCCTCAATTACCTGCTTTATATTTGCGAAGCTCTCTTCCAGTTCCGGAAGCATCAAGGCGGTTCGAGTTGGGTCATAGGGAATCTCGATAATCTTCACACCAAGCTCGGCAAAGACTCTCAAAAAACGAGCTGTGATCAGGTCTGGACAGGTTATCCGCTTGCGCCCCAGCTGCAGCTCGTATCCCAGAAACGTCCTCATCAGAACCGCTTGACACTTTCGGCCCAGCAGGGTCACTCGCCGCGTTTTCAGGGGCAACACTTGATCTCGGTAGATCGCAATCAACCTGGACATTTCTTCGGAGAGCAGGATCTTGATCATATTGACTGATATCTGGAGCCCATGATAGCTTTATCCGATTTTGCGAAACCGGGGCGGCATCCTTTCTACGTTCTCATCAGATTCAGTTAATTGTCGTAGCGGATCAGGTTATTGTATCAACGATTTCACCTGTCGTACGAGGCCTGCAGTCAACTGACGACAGCTTCCCTGAACCGGCAGGCAGCACGAGGAGTTTCGTTACCGTAATCGCATCATTGAAAAGGTCGCTAAAGCAGTTGAACAAGGCTGAAAGTGAAAACTCTGTCACCGGTGACGTAGACGATTATTGCATCTTGAGCAGCAATTTGCTGCGTTTCGGATCGAGCCAGGTTAGAGATTGACTGTGCCTGATGATGTGAACCCTGGTGTTTGACATCTGAGAGGTTGGGGAGCAGTGGTAGGTTTTGATTGTTTTGGTGGTCGTTCCCCGGGGGTTTGTTACCCGCTTAAGCTGATGACAAGTAAAGAGATATAATTGTACGGTCCGAGGGGAGAGACCCTGTTCGAACCGAGCGCACAAGTGAGAACAGAGAAGCAGCAGGTTGGAACTGGCACACTTCTTGCTTCTTGAGCACCGTGCGTTATGGCTATAGGACTTTTGGATTATGTTACTGACGAGTGGAAAAGGAATTGGCGGGCTCTTGAGCACCATTGGGCAGGCTCTTTACGGTTTGGCGCAGAGTCTGGGCGGCCCCGGTTTGTTCCTTGTGGCTTTGGCCGACTCGTCATTTCTGTCGCTACCCGAAGGGAACGATCTTCTGATTGTTGTGCTTTCAACCGGTCAGACTTGGGATGTAATGGCATACTTCGTCGGGATGACGGTGCTCGGTTCGATCGCCGGCTGCTCCCTGCTTTACTATTTCGGTCGGAGGGGCGGAGGATTCATCGAGAGGCGTGTCAAGAAACTGAAATTGGAACGTGTGGAGAAGCAGTATCAGAAGTGGGGCCTCTGGGCAATCATCATTCCGTCGATTCTGCCCCCTCCGACGCCCTTCAAGGCGTTCGTTTTGTCGGCGGGAGTGTTTAAGGTGCCTTTTAAGAAGTTCCTGGTAGCTGTTTCGATCGGACGGTCGATCCGGTACTTGATGTGGGGCATTCTGGCAGTGTTATATGGAGAATGGACAAAACAATTTATTGAAAACAACCTGTTAGAGGTTGGGCTGATTCTCTTAGGCGCCATGTTGATGGCGGTTCTTTCTTACTTTGTGTTCAGGAAGATCCAGAGAACAGCGAGCAGGCAGGAAGCACAATGAACCTGACGTTTGGCCTTAGATTACTGCTGGTTACTCTTTTACTAGCTGCACCGCTTTCTTGCGGAGCTGTGAAGGAGCGAAAAGTGGTGACCGTGCCCCCTGCCTACGCAGCAGCTAAGACGGCGAGTCTTAGCGAGTTGGTCGAACTGGTGAATCAGCGCTATGCGGGTGTCAACTCCTTGACGGTTTCGAAGCTTGAGGTGGAATTCACCGGGGGTTCGATCGAAGACGGTTATTTCGAGAAATACAGAAAAGCGAAAGGCTATTTGGTGGCCGAAGAGCCGAAGTCGGTTTTCATCAATATTTTGAACCCACTGACGAGTTCTTCGGTCTTAGTAATGGCATCGCATAATGATGAGTTTCAGATCTGGATTCCTTCGCGCAACCAATTCGTGACGGGTCGGACCGATGTTAAGACTGACGAAGACAACCCCGTTTACAACGTACGTCCGCTGCACATTCTGGAGGGAATCCTGATTGAGTCTGTCCCGGTCCAGAATCCTGAGTTCAAGTACTATGTTGAGGAGGATAAGGATCAGGCTTACAAGTATTACGTTCTCGGAGTCTTCCGTTCCGCTCCGGATTCTCCGGTCCTGGAGTTGCAGCGTAAGATTTGGATCGAACGCAGCACGATGCATATTAGACGGCAGCATTATTACTCAGGGTCAGAGTTGACGAGCATCGTCCGTTACGGGAGTTCAGTTGAGATTGGAAACAAGTTGGTATCCACTCGGGTGGAGATTGATCGACCAGTTGAGCGCTATGCGATCAGCTTCGAGTTCAAGCCTGAGGATGTTGAATTGAACCGAGAGTTGAAGTCGGAGTCCTTTACTCTCAGAGTGCCGGCTGGAGCAGAGGTGGTTCAAGTAAAGGGCAACGGTTAATCGAGTCATGTTAAAACACATTTTTTCAAACCTGAAACAAAGACCTACTCGGACTGTGGTGAGCATGTTGGCGATCTCTGTAGGAGTGGTACTCATCCTGGTGAGCGTTGGTCTGACTTATGGGCAGTTAACTGATTCCGCTGAGCGGACGCGAAAGGTGGGCGGTGACTTTATCGTGCAACCGCCGGATGCATCGCTCTTTTTTGCTCTGAACAGCGGAACACTTTCAGTCAAAATAAAGAAAGTAATCGAGGATATTGAAGGTATTGACGCGGCTGCACCTGTGCTTGCGAAGTTCCTCAGTGACAAGTTCCATCTTGTATTTGGTATTGAGAAGGAGAGCTTTGAGCAGGTCAACACCAGTCTGGACTTTGTCGCCGGCCGTCTCTTTGATCGTCCCGACGAAGTCGTAATCGACACGGTCTATTCTCGATCACGGAATCTGTCAGTGGGCGATAAGCTGGAAATACTGAGCCGAGAATTCGTGGTCAGTGGTATCTTCGAACAAGGTACTGCTGCGCGAGTCCTGATGCCCCTGGCAACACTGCAGGAAATGAACGGAACGCCGAACAAAGTCACAATGTTTTTTGCTCGCGTCGCAGATGGAGTTGATGTCGACGGTGCTTTTAAACGGTTGATGGGCCGGATGCCGCACTATAAAATAACGAAGACGGCAGAGATTCAGGCGATTATGACGGCATCTACACCGGTGTTTAAGGAGTTCCTGATGGCGATTGTCTTCATCTCAGTTGTGATCAGCTTCCTGATCATCCTTCTTGCAATGTACAGCACCATAACGGAGAGGACGCGCGAGATCGGCATCCTCAAGTCGTTGGGAGCTTCTAAGGCTTACATTATCCAGCTGATACTAAAGGAATCGATGTTAATTTGTGCGCTAGGCGTAGTGCTGGGCTTCTTTTTGACTTTCATTGCTATCAAGCTTATCCTAGTGACTTTCCCGACTATGCCGGTTTATATACCGGTATACTGGCGAGTAGTCGCTGCCGGCTTAGCACTCGCGGGAGGAGCATTGGGAGCATTGTACCCAGCGATCAAGGCTGCGCATTTAGATCCAGTGAGAGCTCTTGGTTATGAGTAAAATGATTGGAATGAGTCAGAAAAGGGACATTGTTGTAACCGAAAACCTGCAGATGGTCTACAGAATCGGCAAGGTTGAGGTTCCTGCGCTACGAGGTGTCGATATAACAGTCAAAGCAGGAGAGTTTGTGGCTGTCATGGGACCGAGTGGCTGCGGTAAATCCACGCTGCTCCATCTGCTTGGGGGGCTGCAGACTCCAACAGCCGGCTCAGTGCGAATTGATGGAATTGACCTTGCAGTAATTGGGGATAACAAACGGACCGAGGTCCGGCGCAAAAAGATAGGATTTGTGTTCCAGCGTTTTAACCTGCTTCCCACTCTGAGTGCTGAAGCTAATATTGAGCTGGCAAGACAAATTCACGGAAATGGCCACGGCCTGGATACGAGTGCCCGAGAGTTGCTCGGTATGCTGGGACTGGAGGACAAGCTGCATCACAAACCGTCCGAACTGTCTGGTGGTGAGCAGCAGCGAGTCGCGCTGGCCCGAGCTGTTGTCAATCGACCGGCCATCTTGCTTGCCGATGAACCGACAGGAAATCTCGATTCTGAGAATTCTCTGATGGTTCTCGATATGCTCCAAACCTTGAACAAGAAGTACCGTCAGACGATCGTCATGATCACGCATGATTCCGAGGCTGCGGCAACAGCTTCGCGTATCCTTGAAATGAGGGACGGAAGAATCTTGAACCGTGTAAAGAATCTTTTCTACGCGGTTGAACCGACGAGTCTTTGAGATGCAGAAGGGTCCGCTCAGGGCGATAGCCAGAGTCATCTTTTGGAGATTTCGAAGAGGAAGCTGGCAGTACGACATAATGTGCGGACTGATTCTTGTGTTTATCTTCCTAACTCCCAAATCGGTTTTCGATGGTTCCGTCTTCTCAGAAGCAGAGGAACGGGAGGTCGAACAAGACAGTGAAAGGGAAGCGGTAGAGGCCAGATCGGTCGATTCCGAGACTCAGACCGGGAGCGTGGAGGAAGCCGAAGCGCGGCTGAATCCTGCAGAATAGTCGCAACCGTTTCTTCCGATTCCCATCTCACCTGATAGTGGAAAGTGCAATGTTGACAAGATGTGGATTACTCTCTTTTCTTGCTGTGGCAGTCGCCAGCCAGGTGTTCGGTTACGGCCAGATAACTCTCGATGAAATCCTGGAGAACATGGACCGGGTTGGTGGCGATCTCCGGTCTATGCGTGCCGGACTCCAGCAGAAGAAGTGGACAGATATCCTGGAAGAATACGACGAGGGTGAGCGCGGGCGCTTCCTGTGCCTCAAGGACAAACAGGGTATCTACTGGAGGAAGGACATCGAGGACCCGACGACCAACTTCCTCGTGATCAAAGAGGGTACGGTCCTCTTCTACCAACCTGCGATTAAACAGGCCCAGGAATATAAAATGGGCCGTCATAAGGACAAAGCGGAGTTTCTGATCCTTGGCTTCGGTTCTGATCAGGCGACGCTGACCGAGACTTACGATATCAGCTTCCTGGGAGAAGAAGAGATAGAAGGGCAGAAGACCTATCAACTGGAGCTCAAGCCGAAGTCAGAGCAGGTCGCAGCTTTCTTCGAACGTATTGTCCTGTGGATTGATGGCAAGAAGTGGGTTCCGATTCAGCAGAAGCTGGTTGAACCCACCCAGGACCATCTGCTCATCCGCTTTGAGGATCTGGAACTCAATCCAAAGCTGTCCAAGGGCGATTTCAACGTCAAGTTGCCCAAGGATGTCCGAATCATCAGGAACTGATCTGGCATCCTCCTTCGCTCTTCGAGCTATGGAGGACAGGTCCGCCTTCGCTCTTCGAGCTACGGCGCGACAGGTACGGGGGTTCTGGTATCCGGTATCCGGTATCTACTACGATTCTCTTACCCGTTGGAGTTATCCTGTCAGGCTGAAGGGGCTTGGTAGCGGGTGCTTCAATGGACTCAGAAATGCCTACAGCGTGAATGTCTGTACCTTAGTAACGGCTTGACGGCGCATTCACCAAATCGAACTATGAATGGCCGAACCCTGAAAGTTACATCGTCAAGATCGATTTCTTACCCCGAATCACTGCTCGTGTGTACAAGATTCGGTGAACGACCGTCCAGTTTGAAATAATCGCAATCACCCAAATAACCGGATCCATGTAATAAAAGGAGCCAATCAGCAGCAACACAATTCTTTCAGGGCGTTCGAGAAAGCCCACTTTACATTCAGGGATCTGGCATTCTGCTCGAGCTCTCGCATAGCTTGTAAGGACCGAACCCATCATCACGATCCCTACTAGAACAACATAGTTTATCCGGTCGGCACGCCCATAGTAGATGATCAGGCCCAAGTACATGATTAGATCTGAGTAGCGGTCCATGATGGAGTCGAAAAAAGCTCCGAAAGGAGTCTCCTGCCCTAGCTTCCGGGCAACCATACCGTCTACCATGTCGAACAGTCCTGCGACAATGAGCACCACTCCGGCCCACCGGAACTGCCCCATCGCGAAGTAATAGGCAACGCCCATACTAATGATGAAACCGAAGAAGGTCAGGTGATTTGGGCGTATCTTAAAGAAGATCAGGACGGAAATAATCCGCCGGAGAATGATCTGTGCACCCTCCCCAATTTTCTTAGAGATCATTGTTCCTCCAACCTAAAAGATCTTGAACTGGATTGTCAGAAACTTCTTGGGATTCTGTCGGAAATCGTAGATGAGTTTGACAATCTCGGCTGAGACTTCGTTCAAGTTGTTGTACAGTTGCTCGTCTTTCACGAGTTTTCCAAGAGTGCCCTTGCCTTGTTCCACGTCTTTCAGAAGGGCGGCCAATTCGTCCAGCGACTTCTGCAGCGATACATAGACTTGGTCGTCGGTAGCCAGCTTGCCCAGAGTGCCCTCGCCATCTCGGATCCGGCCTGTGATTTCTCCAATATCTCCAACCACCTTGGCACTCTCGTCGTAAATCGAAGGATCGTTGACCAGTTTCCCCAGAGTTCCGTCACCCTCCTCAATCTTCTGGAGTAAACGGTTGAGATGATCTGTGGCCGACTTGATCCTCTCGTACACCTCGTCCTCCCGCATCAGCTTCGAAATTGTGCCGCCCCCCTCGCCGACGTTTTCTACCAGGCTCCTGATCCTTTCCATCATCCGGTTTGCGTTTTCGACCGTGCTGTTCAGGTTGTTGAAAAACGAGGGGTCAGTGATGAACTTGCCCACCGTACCTTGGCCCGCTTCAAAACTCCGCATGATTCCCAGAACTTGGTCCGAAAGGGTTTCGAAATTCGCCAGAATATCGTTAGCACCCGTAATCAATTCGCCAAAAGAGGCTTGCTGGGTCCCGGTTATCACCACTGTCTCCCGGGTCGTGGTTCCAAGGATACCTTTAATTGGCACATCTCTTACCTCGGGGAGATCCGCAGTTCTTCCCAACGAAATCTCAATGTACTTGTCACCCAACAGGCCTATCGAACCCAGCGATATATTACTGTCTCTCCGAATCCAGTTTCGATACTCCGAGTTGATTCGCACCTCCACGAGAATGTTCTGGAAGCGCGATCGAGCATCGCCGATTCTCCGGTCCATATCGTCAAGGTCTTCTTGCCGGTCGGTCAGAGTATCGGTCAGTGCCTCCACAACCTTCTTCAACTGGAGTGCTTTTGATGACTCAGAGCCCAATTCGGCCTCGACACGGCGATATTCCTCTCGGGCCGCCGCGAGGTCTTCTTCGGCACTTGCTATCTTCTGCTCAATGCCGCTCCGAATCTTCTCCAACTCGGCGACTCGGCGATGTACCCGCCGATTTTGATCCGTCTCCGGCGGATCCAGGGTGGGTGCAATCTGGACTTTGGCGACGTTTCCTACTTCGACTCCGCCCAGGAGAACGATGTCGCCTGGTTTCAACCCGGAAACGTTCGAAAGATATGTCATCGCCCAGAACTGCTCTTGAAATAGTCCGACCTGAGAGCCGATCAAGAAAATGGCGACGGCTAGGAGCGCACAGGAAACGACGACGAAAATGCCGACTCTTAATTCGGTTAGGCTAGCTTGCTTTCTGCGACTCATACTTGAAACCCTAATCCAGGAATTCTCGGATATATCTGTCGTCAGTGGCACATAAATCCTCTTCAGTTCCCTCAAGAAGTATGGCACCTCTGGAGAGCATCACGAAACGCGTGCTGCCAGGCGTCTCCGAGTTTCTGACGATGAACGAGATAGTACCATCCGGAGACTGTTTTGCCGTTTCTCCGGCGATTGTCTTTGCCGCACCGAGATCGTGTGTCACAAAAATGGAGGTGACCCGTTCGAGGTCTCTCAACTTCATTACCAGTTCACAAATAGTCCTGCCCGTAATCGGGTCGAGACCGGCGGTTGGTTCGTCGTAGAGCATGATCTTGGGATTTCCTACCAAGGCCCTGGCGAGGGCAACCCGCCTGCGCATTCCCCCGGAGAGGTCCGGCGGCATCCTATTTACGGTTTCCTGGAGTCCCACGAAACCGAGCATCTCCTCGACCTTTTCCTGGATCTCTTCATCGCTGAGTTTCCGCTGCTCCCGCAACTTGAAAGCCACATTCTCCCCAGCTGTCAGCGAGTCGAAGAGAGCCCCTGACTGAAAGACCATCCCGATCTCACCGCGAATTTTCAGAAGCTCCTCCTCGTCCATCTGAGTTATGTTCTGCTCACCCAAGTACACCTGCCCCTTGTCCGGTTTTATCAACCCAAGGGCTGTCTTCAGAATCGTTGATTTCCCCGAACCACTCCCACCCAGAAGAATCTTCATCTCCCCCGGGTGAACCGTCATGCTGAACCGGTCCAGAACCTTGCGATCCCCGTATGCCTTTGTGACCTCTTCGAATCGAATCCCTGTCAAAACCTCAACTCCAGGACGATCTTACTCAGGAAGAAATCACTGATGATTACAAGTACCGAGGCGAAAACCACGGCCTGAGTCGTGGATTTCCCCACACCTCGCGTACCACCTGTGGTGCGCAGGCCAAAATAACAGCCCACCATTCCCACGATGAAACCGAATACGATCGGCTTGATCAGGCCTTCGAACGCGTCACTAAAATGAATCGAGCGCATTGCTGTATGCCAGTACAGGTTGGTGTTCAGGTTGAGAGTATAGAACGACACTATCCATCCGCCGATGAGTCCAAAGAAATCGGCCAGCACTGTCAAGAGAGGAACCATCGTGGTGCATGCCACCATTCGCGGCGTGACCAGTTTTTTTGTCGGATCCGTACCAAGCGCGCGCATTGCGTCGATCTGTTCTGTTACCACCATTGAGCCAAGCTCAGACGCAATACCTGAGCCCACCCGTCCAGAGATCATGAGTGCGGTAAGGACCGGTCCCAGTTCTCTCACCAGCGCAAGACTCACCAGTTGGCCCGTCAGGTTGATTGCACCAAAGGACTGAAGCGACTTTGAGGATTGGAGGGCGAGAACCCCACCTGTAAAGAAGCCGGTCAGCATAATGATCACTGCCGAGGCCACCCCGACCGCATCCATCTGCTGAAAAGTGTCCTGGAGATAGCGAGGTTTCCGGAAGAGATTTGCTATCGACCTGAAACAGAGGAGGCTAAATTCCTGGATTTCAAAAAGAGCGTGGTGTATCGGTCTCATGGGCGTCTAGGTCTTGCCTGCGTTCCGGCCTCCTGATAAAACACTGAGATTCTATCAGAGATGTCGAAAAGACGTTCCTGAAGATACACACATGCAAGATTCTTGACATGGTGTTCCAGATACACTTGAATCCCAGGGGATTAGGCGGTGACGAATTCTCATCCCTCCAGCGGGCAGGAAATTTCCGGAATTTTGCAACGTATGGAGAGTTCTTCTCATCTGATTTTAGACGAAGGGGTAGACACAGCGATGATCAGACCGATAGTCAAATATCCGGCACCGGAACTCGAGAAAATTTGTACTCCGGTTGATGACTTCAACTCCGACGTTAAGGAGTTGGCCGGTGACATGTTGGAAACTTTGTACTCGGCACCGGGAGTTGGACTCGCGGCTCCCCAGGTGGGCGTGAATCTACGCTTGATCGTCGTTGATCTGACGGCCGGCCAGGAAGATGGATATCAGCTAGTCCTGGTTAACCCGGAAATCACTGAGCATTCCGGAAAACAGAAAGAGGAAGAAGGTTGCCTCAGTATCCCGGGGTTAACTGCCATAGTGGAACGACCGGACTGGGTGCGTGTCAAAGCCCAGGACCTGGCAGGAAACGAGTTTGAGATCGAAGGGAAGGAACTCCTGGCCAGGGTTCTTTGTCACGAGATTGACCATCTTGAGGGTATTCTCTACCTGGACAGAATGTCCCCTCTGAGGCGCGATCTCCTTAAGAGGAAAATCAAGAAGTTGATACGGGCAGGCGAGTGGTGAGTCGTGTAGCATTCTTGGGAACACCTGAATTTTCTGTGCCGTCTATGGATGCGCTGATCCAGAGTCCCCACCACGAAGTCGTTTGCTTGATTACCCAACCTGACAGAAAGGCCGGCCGCGGCCAGAGGCTGACACCTCCTCCAACAAAAGTACTGGCGGAGAAGCACGGAGTGCCGGTGTTCCAGTTTCAGAGCCTTCGTAAGGCTCCCGAGGCCATTGCGGTCCTCGAGGAATTACGCCCTGATCTTTGTGCCGTGGTGGCCTTTGGACAGATTCTTGAACCTGAATTCTTCGATTTCCCTCCCCATGGCACCCTGAATGTACATGCCTCCCTGCTTCCCTTGTATCGTGGAGCCGCTCCGATTGTTCACACTATTCTGAACGGTGAGTCTGAGACCGGCGTGACGATCATGAAGATTGACGCCGGCATGGATACAGGAGACATTCTGAGCCTGCAGAGAGTCAGAATATCTGCGAACATGACTGCGGGTGAGCTGGAGGATGTCCTGGCATGTGAGGGAGCTGACCTGCTCCTCAGAACACTCGACGGCTACTTGAGCGGTGATCTTAAGCCTCAGCCCCAGGACCACAGCCTCGCAACCTATGCTCCTCGGTTTGACAAGGGAATTGCACAACTTGAATGGGGCTTGGATGCGAGTCAGCTGCACAACACCGTCCGTGCAATGAATCCCTGGCCCGGAGCGACCTTTAGGTGGAGAGAGCAGGAGGTCAAGCTTTGGTGCACGGGGCTCGTCGAAGAGGATCCCTCCAGACCGCACCTCGCCCCCGGGTCCATTGTTGAGATGCGCAAACACGACTTTCTGGTGCAATGCGGGAACAACACTGTAATTGCACTGGAGGAGCTCCAACTGCCGAACCGAAAGCGTGTCGGGGCGAAAGATTTTCTTAATGGGTGTCAGTTAAAACTAGGGGATCTTCTGGCCTAGGATAAGGAGGATGCTGGGGGCCAGGGGCCGGATGCGAGATACCGGATACCGGATGCCGGAAATCGTAAATCGAAAATCCCAGGTGCCGGGCCTGTCCTCCATAGCTCGAAGAGCGAAGGAGGAACCTGTCGCGCCGTAGCTCGAAGAGCGAAGGCAGAGGCCGATGTTTTCGGTCATATAGTTCGTGCGATCATTACCTGAACCCCGAGTCCCGAGCCAGTTGAGAAAAGACCGTGAGAGACAAGAAAGGTACCCGCACACGAGCAGTTGCTGTGGATGCTCTGACCAGGCGGTTTGGCGATTCAGTTTCGCTGGATACGATTTATTGCTCCTCGCCTTACCTTGATTTGAACATACAGGACCAGGGTCTGGTTCGTGAATTGGTTGACGGCGTTCTACGCAACCGGGGGAAAATCGATTTCTACATTTCGAGTCTATCTAATCGCCGGTTGAGCCGGATCGACGAAGTTGTTCTATGGATTCTCAGGGTCTCGCTTTATGAAATGGAGTCACTTCGAATTCCGCATTACGCCAGCGTGCATACAGCGGTCTCATTGTGCAAATCGGTTGGGAAGACTTCTGCCAGGGGATTTGTGAACGCTGTGCTGAGAGAGTTCCAGAGACGCCCGCCTGAACTACCGGAAGGGAACTCCTCCAAGGCTTTGGCCATTCGCTACAGTCACCCGCGCTGGCTGGTGAACAGATACTTGAACCGATGGGGGTTTCAGACCACGATCGAACTCCTGGATCGCAACAACCGGTTACCTGAGCCGACCCTGTGGGTTAACCCTTCCAGGATTGAAATCCCGGAGTTTCGTAAAAGGCTTGTTGCGGATGGGTTCGAAGTTGAAGTTGTAGAGGTCGTCCCCAATTGTACTCGTGTTACTGGTCGGGGAGTGACTGGTCATGCACTGTACCGCGACGGGTACTGCTTCTTTATGGATATCTCGAGCCAGTTGGTTGCGAGCCTGGTGGATATGACCGGGAAGCGGGTGGTTGGAGACTTTTGTGCCGCCCCGGGGGGTAAGAGTTTTCTGCTTGCCTCTCAATTGGATGCAGATGCCCTGCTTGTGTCCAGCGATGTGAGCAGAAGGCGGCTCGGCTTCATGAAGCGGAGAGCGGCTCAATACCGAATCAAAGGTGTGAATCTGGTTCAGGCGGACCTGGTAAAAGGATCTCCCTTTGGCTGCAGCTTCGATTTCGTGCTTGTGGATGTCCCTTGTTCTGGGTTGGGTACGATCCGATCGAATCCGGATATCCGCTGGATAATCCGGGAGTCTGATTTGCGTCAGTATCAGCAAAGGCAGTTAGAAATTCTCACGAGCGGTTTTGTGGCGTTGAAAAGGGGGCGATGCCTCGTCTACTCGACTTGCTCTACCGAGCCGGAAGAGAACGAACAGGTTGTCGAAGAATTCCTGGGTCTGCAGAAGCAGGCGGAACTGGTCAAGGGCTTCTTTCGAACGTTTCCGGGAAACGAAGCAGGTGACGGCTTCTTTGCTGCGCAGGTTAGACGGGTTTGAAGAGCGTGTGGTAACTTAGGTGGGTCGTCTCCGGGAAGTTTCGAATGATCCGTAAAAAAGGTAAGAAGAGTGACCTCCGGCTCAACCTTTTAGGCGTGGGAAAGTTGGTCCTCCTTTCGGGGGTTCTGGTTGCCGCCTTCCTACTGAGTTTGATACTGGGGATGCGTCTGGCTGTGAGCGGAAATGTGATGGAGACGCCGGTCCTCGTAGGGATGTCGCTCGAAGATGCAGAGCAGGTTTTCTCCGGTATTGAGTTGGATCTTGCCGTGGGCGGACAGAGATACGATGCGCAAGTTCCAGAGGGTGCAATCATCGCTCAGTCGCCGGGCCCCGGGGTAGGCATCAAGGCTGGGAGGGATGTCAGGGTCATTGTGAGTCTTGGGAGGAGAACCAATGCTGTCCCGAACCTGAAAGGTACATCATTGCGGGCTGCTCGGTTACTGGCTGCTCAAAATGGTTTTGAGATTGGAAGGGTATCTGAGATTTCACTGTCAGAGGAGGACGAGACAATCGTTGAGCAGTCCCCCGCTCCTTTCTCCGAGGAAACGGTGGATGACAAGGTTGATGTCCTGGTTCTGAGGAAAGCCGTTTCGTCCTATGTGATGCCTGACGTGGTCAGCTGGAACCTCAATAGGTCTTTGATTTTTCTTGAGAACCATGGCTTTGAAACGAGGGTTTTTTATCGACGGCACTCAAGCGTCCGGAGAGGAACTGTTGTGAGACAATTCCCGGAGCCTGGGTATCGGTTAGATGAGGAGGACGTGATCAATCTGGAGGTGGCACGGTGATGCCGCAGGTCGCTCCTTCGATCTTGTCGGCGGATTTTGCCAACCTGGAACGAGATATCCACCTGGTTGAAGAAGCAGGTGCACAGATCATCCATGTCGATGTAATGGATGGTCACTTTGTCCCCAACCTCACGATTGGGATGCGGGTAGTCGAAGCGATTCGAAAAGTGACCGGTCTGAGTCTCGATGTGCATCTAATGATTTCGAATCCTGAAGCAATGGCGCCCAGGTTCGTTGACTCAGGTGCGGATTCTGTAACGGTCCATTACGAAGCAGCGACGCATCTGGATCAGATCGTTTCGGAGCTGAAACGCAATGGAGCAAGGGCGGGCGTAGCCCTGAACCCGCATACGCCCGTTGCGGTTCTGGAGGAGATACTGCCCAGTTGTGATCAGGTGCTCGTGATGTCCGTTAACCCAGGGTATGGGGGGCAGACGATTATCCCCTCGAGTTTTCCCAAAGTGAGAAAGCTGAAAGATCAGGTTCTCAAATTGGGTTTGGATGTGAAGATCGAGATAGATGGTGGTATTGGAGTGGGAAACACCGGAGATGCTGTGCGGGCCGGAGTTGATATAATAGTCGCGGGCTCCGCTATCTATGCCGCGGAGAACCCGGCGGCCGCTTTCGCGGCCATGCAGAGTGCAGCGAATGAAGCAGCGAGAGATACTCGCTTTTTTGTTTAGAGGCGAATCCAACATGAAGGTTTTGAGAACGATTTGCATCCTGATGCTGGTGGCTCTGGCTGCGGGAGCGTGCGGCCAGAAAAGCGCCGGTTTGCAGGAGGGTGCCGCGGCTCCGGACACGCAGTTGTTCGAGAACGGGATGACTTATCTCGAGAAGAGTCAGTTCATCAAGGCAAGGCTCTCTTTCCAGACTCTGATCAATACGTATCCTGACAGTGAATTCACCCCTGCGTCCTTCCTGGCGATCGCCGATTCCTACTATGACGAAGGTGGGGCCGGCAACCTGCTTCAGGCAGAAGCACAATATAAAGACTTCCTGATCTTTTACCCCACTCACGAGATGGCCGACGATGCTCAGCTGAAGGTGGCCGCGATCAACTACAAGCTGATGAAACCGTATGACAGAGATCCTACGAACGCTAGAAAGGCGGAGCAGGAGTTCAAAAGATTCTTGCAGAATTACCCGGACAGTGAGCGGATTCCAACGGCCCGCGAAGCGCTGCGGGATGTGGAGGAAAGCTTGGCCCGGGGAAAGAGTGAGATTGGGGAGTTTTATTTCAGGAGAAAGTCATATGGGGCTGCGGAAGCTCGTTTCAGTGAGGTGATCGAAGAGTACCCCAACTTCAGTAGGCTGGATACGACGCTTTATAGGATGGGGCTGGCTCTCGAAGCATCGGGCCGTGTGACGGAAGCTGTTGTCTATTATGCCCAGGTGGCACAGGAGTTTCCTTTCAGCGATCACTATGAGGCGGCGAAAGAGAGGCTGATACTGCTTGAACAACCGGTTCCGGAAGTGGATGAGCAGGCAGCGGCGCTGCGTTCGTCGAACCTTCGTGAGGAAGGATCATTCAATCCGATCAAGAGTGTGTGGCAGGTCTTTTCGGGACGTCCGGATATTTATGAGATCGCCCGAAAACGAGCTGAAGAGAGAGAGTTGGCTGGGGAAGGATTGCCCCCGGGAAGTGTTTCGAGTTCAAACACGGCGAATCGATAGGAACACGTTGTAATGAGGCATTTAGTGCTGGCGGATGACAGCAAAACCATTCAGAAGGTGGTTGCCCTCCTTTTCGAAGAGGAGGACTTCGAAGTGCATTGCTTTGAAAATGGTGCAAGCGCTCTCGAGCATATTCGCAGTAGAGGAGCGGACATAGTTCTCGCCGACGTTGCATTGCCAATTCTTGACGGATATGAGCTCTGCCGGGAGATCAAGGAGGATCCTCGGACTGCTTTGCTGCCTGTCGTCATGTTGGCAGGTACCATGGAACCTCTCGATGATGCTCGGGCATCGGACGTGAAGAGCAACGGCTCCCTGACGAAGCCTTTTGAGACATCTCGCCTGATAAAGCTGGTAAAGGATCTGGTGGAAATACCACCTGAGCAGGAGGTAACCGGGCCGGTTCTTGAGGAAGAGGTAGCGATTGAGCCTGAAGCACTTGCCCCTGAGTTACAGGAAGAGGTGTTGGTGGAAGGACCGGCTGAAGACTCGACGGACTTGCAGGGCCCGGCAAGGATTCTGAGTTATTCAGGAGCCTCGGAGGATGGGATCATTCTTCATCTGCCGGTGTTTCTCTCTTCGGGCAGGATCTACTTTGAATTGAGTAAGGAGCAGTGCGTACCTTCATTGGCACCCCTGACCCGAGTCGTTGAGCGTCCCACAAGCCCACAGTTTACGGCGAGTCAACTGGATGCTCTCGCTGACGAAGTCCTGAAGAGGCTCCCCGACACAGTTCGTTCGATACTCCCGGATATAGCGAAATCAGTGTTGAAAGACTGAGCTGCCTTAACCCGGGGGGCGACCTGCCCGCAAAAAGGGAATGACCGCATCATCGGCGCCATAGGCTCAATGCCTGGCCTTTCCCGGGTCTGTGGCTTAAATCGCAACAGGCCCAATTCTGAATTCCCAATTCCCAATTGAATCCAAACTCCCTTGCGGGAACCATCTAACCTGCTGAAATATAGGCGGTTAAAAGCTCTGTGGAAGTCGAGATATTGAGTTCATTGAATCGACCTTGTTTGGGATTTGGTGCTTGGGATTTGGGAGTTGGGAGTTGGTCGTGGGACCGATTTCGGCAATACGCCCTCCCGAGCAGGTTCCCAGCCCCGGAGTTGACTTGTCTGGGCTATAATTCACAATCTGTTTCTTTTACCGAGGCTGAACAGTTCTGGAGGGGACCTTCGTGTCGCTTGTGATTCCAAAAGCATCCGACCCCAGCGACGTTGACGCCCGACTCTACCGGTGCTGGGACCAGGCGGGT
>JAUVSF010000595.1 GCA_030597245.1 Acidobacteriota bacterium | reverse complement strand
GGCGAAGGCGCTGCTGGTTACCGACTACTACGCCTCTCTAGAGGATTTGGGCCACCGAGCCTTTTCACTTGCCGTCGCCGAAGCCTTTGGCGATTTCCGGAAGCGGGATCGGTATCCTTCGGAAGTTGCAGCAATCACAGACCAGGAAGTTAGGAAGTTTATCGGAACGTATTTGAGTCAGAAGAAGTTGGCTCTTCTCGAGTCTCTTCCCTCCGACTTCGAGCCAAGAACCTTTACGGGGGAGTCTCTTCTGGATACCTTTCAGATTCTTCTTGGTCAGGAGGTAAAGAGCGCAACCGGCTTCTTGGAAAACCTTAAGGCTAATGAAGAGTATCAGGCCTTTAAGCCGGTTGAATTCTCTCCCGGCTTCTCGGAAGCCGGGTTGAAGAAGAGTTCGATTCTGAGAGGACCGGAAATCTTGTTGAGAGAGCGCCACGAAGTGCCTCTGGTGCACCTGGGACTCTTTTTCCCTGGGGGCAGGATCAGCGAAACGCCTCAAAACGCAGGTATCACTGAACTGCTTCTACGGGCTGCGCTGCACAGCCGGGTTAGACGCGATTCCGGAGTGGCGATGACGCTTCTCGGAGCCTACGGCAGTCGAATCCAGCGGGTGAACGAGCCCGACTTTTTCGGTATCGAAGTGATCCTGAACTCCACCGTCCTGGACAAGGCATTCATGCAGTTTGTGCGGATCTTTCGGGAAGCTCCTCCTGATGCCGTCGATCTTGAAGCAGCGAAGAAACAGATTCTTCACTCCCGTACTCTGGATCCGGGTTCCTGGAAGAGCACCTTAAAGGGCAGCTTGAACAGACAACTGTTCGGAGACCATCCGTATGGGTCGGAGCCCCAGGACTGGGTATCGAATCTCGACAACATCGACCACGCGGCTCTCATGGATTGGCGAATGAAGCTCCTGGACAAAGTCAACCCGTACATCTTCGTTGACGGGGACGTCGAAGGAACCTCTTTCCTGCAGAGTTTTGTTTCTCGGTTGAGCGACTCTGACTACAGAACGACGCGCGCAGTCGAGCGCAAGGTGCCGCAGCCGGACGATACCGGTGAGGAGACCTTGATGAAGGAAGCGAGGGGCGACGAGTCTCTGATCCTGGCGTTTCCTGGGCCCCGGCGTGGATCGATGTTCCTGGAGTCGCTGGATGTGGGAATGCGGATTCTGGAAGATTGTAAAGGAGATTTCGCCAAATCCCTGGGTGCAAGCGGCGAAGGTGCGTACGATTTCCGGATGTGGCGGGAAACTGAAGTGTGGGGAGGTACGATTTTCCTGGAGATCAACGGACCGGAAGAGAAGCTTGAAAGCGCCAGGGATCGGATGCTGAAGGAGATCCAGGGTTTTTCGGGAGAGACTCTTCCTGAGCGCCAGTTCCTGACTTCTCTGGTGGGTACGATAGCCGAGTTCCATGTACGCCAGAACGATCCCGACAAGTTCCTGGCTGATTCGATGAAAGAAATCCTGGCGAAAGAGCCTGCCGACTACAGCAGGAGGTATCTGCTTAACGTCAAGCAACTGCGTGCCGGGGAGATCGAATCGACCCTGGACCGGTTCCTGGAGGAGGAGTAATGAAAGCTCTCATAATGGCTGGAGGCAAAGGAACTCGGTTCTGGCCTTTGAGCAGAGAAGACCATCCAAAACAGTTCCTTAGAATCACCGGGCCAAGGACTCTCTTTCAAGAGGCGGTCTACAGGTTGATCCCGTATCTGGATATTTCGGACGTGTATGTGGTCTGCGGTCGTCAATATGCTGAGGAAGCGTTGAAGCAGGTACCTGAGCTGAGCGAAGAGCAGGTGATTGTTGAACCTGCCGCTCGGAATACGGCGCCCTGTATCGGGTTTGCGGCCGCCTATCTGAGGACACGATATCCCGATGAAGTTATGGCCGTTCTTCCAGCCGACCATGTGATACAAGATGAGGTTGGATTCCATCGAGCCCTGGCCGCGGCAGACACATTCGCCCGTCAAGACTGGTTGATCACGTTTGGGATCAAACCGGATTATGCTGCGACCGGCTATGGTTACATTGAAAGAGCCGGGTCAATTGGCGAGGAGCAAGATCTCGAGGCATTCCGGGTGGCTCGCTTCAGCGAGAAGCCTGATCGGGACACGGCGCGAGAGTTCATCGCGAATCCGTCATTTTCTTGGAACAGTGGTATGTTCGTCTGGACCATAGCCGGCATTTTGTCGGAAATCGACCAGCACATGCCGGTGCTGGGTGCTGCCCTGAAGGAGATCGAAAGGAACACGGGCGATAGCGAATTGGTCCGTTCTATTTTTGAGGACCTCCCGAAGACGTCGATTGACTATGGAGTCATGGAAAGAACTGAAAAAGCCGGCGTCATCCCCTGTGAGTTCGGATGGAGTGATGTGGGCAGTTGGAAGGCGCTTAAGGACTGGGCCGAATCGGATGCGTCGGGCATCATTACCGAAGGACCGTATGAGGCTATTCTGAGTCGGGATTGCATCATTTCGGCTCCACCATCTAAAATGGTTGCAATGGTCGGGGTGAAAGACCGCGTAATAGTGGACACTGAGGAGGTTCTCCTGGTCTGTTCGGTTGAGCACACGGAAGATGTAAAAAAGGTCGTGGAGAGCTTGAAAGAGAAAGATCTGGACAAGTACCTGTGAAGAGAACGTGTTTGCCGGTGACCGGCTGTTCCGAGTTCCAGAGCGGAGCGGCCCCCGGGAGGTATCATGACAACAACCGATGAACAGATCCTGGACGACCAAGCCCGGATCACGGCGCTGGATCAGGGTGGAATGCTGGGGCTTGTCGCCGGTTTCGGGGAGTTTTTGGACGAAGCAGTCGGAATAGCGCGCAAAGCGGATCTGCCCTGCCCAAAGTCGATCCGCAACGTGGTCGTTCTAGGTCTAGGCGGATCGGCGATTGGTGGGGATCTTGTAACAACCTTGATGGGCGATCAGCTCGACGTGCCGATTAAGGTGATTCGCGGCTATGGGTTGCCGGGATTCGTGGATGTGTCAACGCTGGTGATCGCCAGCAGTTATTCCGGAAATACCGAAGAGACTCTTTCGGCGTTGCAGGCTGCACTTGAAACCCGGGCCAGGATCGTGTGCCTGACTTCAGGTGGTGAGATGGAGGAGATAGCCAGTGAACAGGGTTTGCCCTTGGTCAAGCTGAAAGCCGGCCAACCTCCGAGGTCGGCGCTTCCATTTTCATTCGCCGCACTGTTGAGGGTGTTGGCTGCTGCTCAGCTGCTTCCGGACATGATGGACCCTCTGGAG
>JAUVSF010000531.1 GCA_030597245.1 Acidobacteriota bacterium | reverse complement strand
GAGGAATTTTCTATGTGCGCCGCGCGGTTCCAGGGTGTTGCCGGAACTGATGCCGAAGGGTGGAGGTCTGAGGTGGATATCGGTGTCCCGGTCATCGTTGTCAACCCTGGCGCTGCGCCTCCCCAGGTCGAGGTGGAAAAGATCGAGGTCATCCGTCGGAGACCCGAAGACAACCCGACCGCGGCGTTGCTTATTCTTCGAAACGTCGGGGGGCGGGTGGCCAAGATCTCGGGAAAACTCGCGGTGGAGCGCGAATCATCGCGGCAGCCAATTCAGACCCTGCAGTTCGGCAGGCGGGGGGATCTCCTCCTGCCACCCGGTGGCGTAAGGGAAATCAGGATGAAGATGCCTTTTCTAGACCAGGGGCGATTTCGCCTTCTCACGGAGGGGCAAATTACTGGACAGCCAAAGTCGAAATTCGGGGATGAAGTCAGGTTTGAGTGTGCCAAGGGGCCGCCAGAGTAGGAAGAAGGGATGACAAAACTCCATCCGCACATATGCAGGATTTTGCTGCTCACGATAGTGGGACTGTTTTGTTTTTCGTGCACGGCCACTCGCCGACCGGTTGAGCCGGGTCCGGAACCCAAATGGCAGACCCAGTGGGTCGAACGCGCCATAAAAGATGCGGAGAGAATGCTAAAAAGGGACCGTTCAAGTGAGGCGGCGGACCTTCTCAAATCTATCGGTAGACAGGAGGGCGCAGTCGAATACATGGATGAAGTGCTCTACCTGTTAGGTACGGCGCGCCTCGCCATGGAGGAGCCGGAAAAGGCAGCCAGATGCTTCACGTTGTTGAGAGAGTATTATCCCCGGAGCCCGTATCGGTTTCCAGGTCTGTTGGAAAGCGAGGCAATAGCGGAGGTGGCTATGGCGGAAAACAGGGCTCTTCTAGCGACGGCCGGCAACCACGGTTCGCAGGAGGCCAACGGAGCCAACTCCCTCTTGAGAGAGGCGGAACAGATTAGTTCCGAATACGCAGGCCCGCGAGTGACGAACGCGTTTTATGAGACAGACGTTCGTCAGGCGCTCATGGATATCTCTGCCCAGACGGGTGTATCCATCGTCCCTGATGCGATGGTCGGTGGGTTCGTAACGGTGGAGCTCCAGAATGTTCCGCTCGAAGACGCCTTGGATAGAGTTCTTTCTCCTCTCGGACTCACGTTTGGAAAGATGGCTGGTTACTACCTGGTTGGTGCACCCATCGAGGAAAGCCCGTCCCATCCTTTTCTCACCGAAACCGTTAAGATCACTCCACGTTACTTGAGGGCAGAAGAGATCCCTCGAATACTGCCTCGGTATTACGGAAAGTACCTGCGGGTTGACGCGGCGACCAATACGATTTCGATCACCGCTTCCAAGGCAGTGCTCAGGGCGTTTCAGGAGGACCTGGCGGTTCTGGACCATCCCAAGTCACAAATCATGATCGACGCCCTGGTGGTGGAGACGAGTTCCGATGTGGCAAGAAGTCTGGGTTTTGAGTTTGATTATAAGGACACCAAGGGTGATGAGGCTATCAGTGTCACGCTGTTGAGTCCGATCCCTGATTCGCCGTTTGTGGGTGAGTACGCGAAGATAGCATCGTCTTTCAATATAAGGGTTGCTCTTCGAGCACTGGCCGTGAAGGGGCATCTCAAGATTCGGGCGAACCCAAGATTGGCGACTACGGAGGGTACAAATGCCCAGATACGTATTGGGAAGGAGGTATACTTCTCACTGATTCAGGGTTCGGTGAACTTCCCCTACTTCACGTTGGAGAAGATATCTACCGGAATCACACTCAGCATTACACCCTACCTTGGGGCCTCGTCAGAGATAACTACCGACATCACCGCCGAGGTCAGTGATGTCATCGCGTCCGGGGGTGATGGCCTTCCGATCACGAACGTACGGTCGGTTAGTACCAGTATCCGGATAATGAACGGCCAGACGATCGGAATCGGGGGACTTCGTTCGCAAGTTGAACGACGCGTGGAAGAGAGGATACCGTATCTGGGTGAAATTCCCTTAATAGGGCGGTTGTTCGGACACACCATCACAGAAAAATCGGAAACCGAAATCATGATCTTGATCACTCCCTATGTGATGATTCCTCCGGGGGAGTTTGATGTCCTGTGATTTCGTCTTCACGGGGTGGAAAGACGGAAATAAATAAGCTGTAAATTCGCACTTTCGAACGGGAGTGAACAATGGGAACTATGACAAAAAGACAGGGATCAATCACCCGGCTTTTTCTTCTGGTCGCAATTCTCTCCCTTGCCGCCTTTGCACGGTTGGGGATCGCGGAAGATAAAACCGTTGAGAAGCCCCTTTCGCGGGGGGATCCCACGATTGTGCAGGGGCGCATTCTCATTAGTCCAGCGTCTACGAATATCGTCATGAAGCCGGGTGCTCCTCGATTGCGGGGCAAAGATAAAAGGTCGTTTCCGATCGAAGTGCAGGGTGACATCCGGATTCGTGTAGAGTCTGTTCTTCCGACCTGGGGAGCCACAGTGGAAGCCTTGGAACTCAGGGGACCGGACGGCGCGGTGCCGCTAGACCGTTTGCTCGTGAGGGCAGGAGGAGAGGGAGGTGAGTTTCTGCCGCTGTCAGGCCGCGTCCGCTTGGTCACCGGCGATTACCGATCTCAAGTAGAAGAGGTGCCCCTTGACATTCTCTTTTGTCCCACCTGGCGCGATCGTCCGGGTCGGTACGAGGGGCGACTCCTCTTGCGACCTGACGTTCCGCAAGCCGTGTGGCGCAACGCGACGACCTACCCCAACGCGTCCGAGGGGTTAGCAGATGAAGGGCCGGGCGAATTCAAAGAGCAAATGCTGGGAGAAGCACGGGAAATCGGAGTGGAGTTCGAGAGTCCACAGATCATTAGCATTATACTTTCTTCGGACCAATTACGTTTTGATGCCACGGCCGGAGCCGGCATCTTTGTAGCCGATGAAGACATTGTCATGGAAATCTCCACCAACGCTTCGATCTGGCGAGTAGAGTGTCAGGCCTCACCCCTGGTGTCCAACGAACATGAGATTCCAGTCTCGCGAATTCTTTGGGAAAGATTGAACGACTTTGGAAATGTGGTTGACTCGGGTAATTTGGCGGATCAACCTCTGGTTTTTGAGGGGCACGAACCCGCCGCGGGTGCGGTGGCTACGCTTCGTTTCAAGATCCGCATCTTCATGTACGATGTTGCGGCGGTTTATTCTGGGACCCTGTCAATGCTCGGAACGACCGCCGGTGGGAAGCACAAAGAAGAACCGAACATAAGAGAGGAGCCTCAGTGAGTGTGAGAATGCCGACAATCAGAAGTGAATTCTCATTCGCCGCCCTATTGAGCATCATGATGTTTTTGGTGGTGGCTCCGGGTTTGCCGCAGGACCAAGTCACAGAGAGTCTCCAGGTTCGCGATACAACCCTTGTTAGTCCTACCCAATCTGGCTTCGATAGTACACATTTCCACTTCATAGAGGGTCGGACCATTCTCAACGCGACCGTGCCGCTGACTGTGGTGACAAATGACCCTGACTGGATGCTGCCGATTCAGTTGGTCGTAGCGACGAGTATGCCTGGGGCGACAGAGATCAGTTGCCGGCTTCTGGGCACTGACATGGCGGTAATTCGCGAGGGAGCGCTGGGGAATCAATCGCTTCAACTGCTCGGGACGGGAGAGACGGGCTCTCTCGATTTCTTCTTGAATGTGCGAGGGACCTGGGGCGAAGTGGTTCCGGTCAGCCTTCATAGAGTTGTCCTCGCTTATTCGCCCAAGCAGCGT
>JAUVSF010000562.1 GCA_030597245.1 Acidobacteriota bacterium | reverse complement strand
GCTGCCTGGTATTTGGGAAGTTCGACGAGTGGTGAGGTGTTGATCGCTAGCGGCTGGCAGGCCCAGTATCCGGCTCCCAACTTCGCTACCACTCTGAGCTTCAGGTTCAAGGTGAATGAAAGTTCTGGAACCGGGGGAACGGTGAAGACTGTTCCGGTTGTCGTGAGTTCTTCGGGAGGAGGCGGAACGACGCCACCACCGCCGTTGCCACCGGATCCGAATTGTGGTTGTTTTTCGGGATTACCACCCAACGTTGCGGCAAGTGCCGATTCGGAGACTGTTTTGGGCGGACAGACGCTCGGGCTGGGTGGCGCTGTTGGTGATCCGAATTATCCTCCCGGAACCGTGGCTCCTCAGCCAACCGTTTTGTGGAAACTAGAGGACAATGGAGGTATCGCTGGCCTTAACATAGTCAACCCGACTGAAGTAAAGGCGCAGTTGAGTACTCCTGCAGTTGAAACTGATAAGTGGATTCTTCTGAGTTTGAACGCTAAGAATCAGAGTAACTCGTGTGAGTGTCTGGATTATCTTCAGGTCCAAGTCGTGTCCGAGCTGAACCCGGGTGGGAATAGTGGCTCGGGCGCCGGCCTGTGGTATGCCTGGCCCGGGGAGAGTTTTCAACCTGCTACCGGCGGCACGGTGGCCAAGGACGTTGCGGTTCCGTTTCAGCTAGGATTGAAGTCAGCACCTTCCGGTTTCACATCGCCCACCTTCAAGTGGCAGACTAATCGCCCAGACGGTACCTTCAGTCCTTCCGACACGGCTCAAGAGCCCACTTTAGTGGTTGCGGGCCAGTCTGGAGAAACGGCGATCAACTTATCAGTTACCTTGACGGTTACAGAGGCCGACGATGCTTCGGTTTCAGAACAGGCGACACAGAGTTTTAGTTTGATTGTTACCGGCTCCTCGACAGGGCCTACGAATGTTGATTTTGTCATGTCGGAGCAGATCTCCGAACCTGGTAATCTGGTGACACTGGAGGGTTATGCTGAAAGTGCCGGTGGGTTGGATGTGGGCGACTTTGACTATTTTTGGACCGTGGTTACCCAAGACGGTGATCCTGTAGATGTGCTTACGAGTCATAACCGGGCTATTTTTGAAGTGCCCACACTCACTGAAACTTCCAATGCTCTGGAAGTGACGCTGACGGTTCAAGAAAGTGGGATTCCATCGTTACCTGTGAGCAAGGGTCTTCACATCACGTCTCCTACTCTGCGATTTGCGCATTTTGGAGCTGGTCCGACTGGTGGGGAAACCCTCGAAGTTCAACTGATCCTGGTGAATGATAGTACGGAAGCAGTTGAGGGTACCGGAAGGCTGTGGTTTGTCGCGCAGGACGGCAGCCCAAATTCCGTATTGGTGGATGATGCGCTTGTAGAAGAGGGGGTCATGTCCTTTTCGATAGGCCCTGAGAGCTCAAAGATGTTCAAGATCGTCACTCCGGACGAGGACCTTCGAGTGGGGTGGATGGCAGTGAGTGCTCCTGTGCCGCTGGAAGGAATTGTCGTATTTCAGTATGTCTCCGAAAGCGGGCATCTGCAGACAGAAACGGCTCTCTTTCCATCAGAGATGGGTAGACGAGTCAGTATCGCCGTCGATGGCAGGGCACGTTCGATTGGCTTCGCGGTTGCAAATCCATCGGCGGAAAATCCGGTAGCTGTCATCGTAAGCATCCCGATCGATGGTGCGGCTCTAGAAGTTCCAATCACGCTCCAGCCGCTTGAACAAACTGCCCAATTCTTGGACCAGCTTCACGAATTGGTGGATCCGCTTATGATGGTCACAGGGACTCTGGTCCTGGAGGTCCAGAGCGACGAAGGAAGCGTTGTTACGACCGTCCTTCGCCTGACGAACGCAGGCCTTTCGACACTACCTGTGGCAGTTCGGAAGCAATAAGGTGTTTCCGGCCCTTTCGGTTAGTAGCGTTCGTTGACAGATCAACAATTCAGGGGAGTTACAGTGGGCTTCCCTGAGCCTGCCTGAGCATATCCGACGAAATTGGGTTTCAGTCAGATTCTGCTGGAGGGATAAATGTTGAGAAGGAAGGCTAACCTTTTAATATTGCTTGGCGCTGTGTTGTTATCGCTTACGACAGCATCCGCCGCTGATCTCGAGACGGGTCTCTGGCACCTTCTGGACAACAGACGTGGAAATACCGTCTGCTTCATGGTGAATGGTGGTGCGGATGCCTGGAAAGTTTACTCGGGCCAGTGGAAGGCCATAAAGGTTCCTGAGTTTGCCGAGAATGGGACATTTCGAGCGACGCTTCCGTTCGGGAAACGCCCATCCGTCAGCGTACATATCGAAGGATCCTTTAAGGGGGAGCGACTAACCGGCACCTGGCAGATTCGACACCTGCAGTTTCAGGAGTCCGGGACATGGAAGGCGGTAAGAATAAGTTCCGATCCGGAGTGGAAACCCTGGGCGGCCATTCTCCGTAACCGTGAGAAGGTCGTGAATCTGACGGAGAGGCTCGCAGAAGGTGTGCCGTTTTCCAATTTCTCCGATTTCAAAAGGGCTTGGCGGGAAGGGATCGAGGAAGACTATTACGCCGTGTTGACCTCCACTCTCTATGCTGGTCCATCGGGCAGTTTCAATAAGAAATTCCGAGATGAGCAGCTGAACTCGATCTACAAGAAAGCGAGTCAAGAGTCAGGGGGCATCAGCACCGCCCGCTCAGTGGAAGCGGCCGCAAGAGCTGTCCATGAAGATCTCAAGACACTGTATTCGTGGTACAAGCTCGACGCTTCGATACTTGCTCTTCCAACCGGGGGACAGTTTGACTTCCGCTACTTCGGCTTACCTGGACCGCAACGCCGTTTCTTCCTGATCTCGACCGATTGGGTTGGAATGCTTCCGGAAGTCCAGATGAAGATTCTCCTGGCTCAAGGGCTTCTGTATGCTGCGCTTCGCGAAGGCAGGTCTTTTCCGGTAACTACAGTAAGCGACATTGCTTTGCGGGGAATCACGGCCCATCTCTCCCGGCAGTTAGCATATTCAACAGGTCCGTATGATCTTCTTTTCATCAAAGAAGGAGATGAGAGACGGCTGGCTGCTGGATTCAATGAGTTCCGAAAGATGTTACTCAAAGATGGTCGCATACCGATTCGGAGGACCTTTCCGAGATTCTTGGAAGGTGAGACGCGTAGCGAAAGCTATTACTTCGGATATCAATTTGCCCACCGACTGCTCCAGACGTTCACTGTGAAAGAGATCCTTCGAATTGACATCGCGGAGAAGTTCTTGCCGCAGTTGAATGATTTCATTGCCGACGAATCTGTTACACCCGTGCCGCTTTCAGAGATTGGGAGCTAGAGGCTGGGATCTGGGGGTTGGGGACTGGCTTGGGTCTTGGAACTGAGTAAGCCCGATTCTTGGTGCTCTTGTCTTGGTGGTAGACCCCCGGGTTCAGGAACCTCTGGGAGACGATCCCTCAGCTTCCAGAGATGCGCAGGAGCTGAAGCACCTGCCTCCGCATGATTCGCAAACCAACCGGTTCAGCACGCATGCGGAGGCGTGGCCT
>JAUVSF010000372.1 GCA_030597245.1 Acidobacteriota bacterium | reverse complement strand
CATGCGACAGTCCCCCCCTCGTATCCTTCAGGGGCGATGGCAGTCTACATCAAGCTCATTTTGACTGCGCTTTTCTGGGGCGGTACGTTCATCGCCGGCCGTTCGCTTGTACAGAACGTAGGGCCGTATTCTGCAGCATTTCTCAGGTTTCTGATCGCATCTGGACTGCTGTTCTTGATCGTCAGGCGGTTCCACGGTGGGCTTCCGCGTCTCGGGAAAGACCAGGCATTTGCTGTCTTTCTTCTCGGGATCACCGGTGTCTTTGCCTACAATGCTTTCTTTTTCAGCGGCCTGAAACTGGTGGATGCCGGACGAGCTTCTCTGATCATCGCAAACAACCCAATCGTCATAACGGTCTTCTCGGCGATTATCTTCCGTGAGCGACTGACACCTCTGAAGATTCTCGGCGTACTCCTCTCGGTGACTGGAGCCCTGGTTGTCATCTCAAAGGGATCCCTGGCTACTGTTATCCAGGGAGGAATCGGTCGCGGTGAAATCTACATAATGGGCTGTGTCGCGAGTTGGGCAGCCTATTCCCTGATGGGAAGAGTTGTACTGAAACGCCTTTCTCCACTGGTCTCGGTCTGTTACTCCGCTTTGATAGGCACCCTCTGTCTGCTCGGGCCGGCTCTGTGGGAAGGGATGTTGGGGAATCTTGGTGAATACGCCGCGACCGATTGGCTGTCGATCGGTTATCTGGGCGTCTTTGGGACGGTCTTCGGGTTTGTCTGGTATTACCAGGGAATCAAGGCCATCGGAGCTGTGCGGGCTAGTCTTTTCATCAACTTCGTACCCCTGTTCGCGATTCTGCTGGCCTATTTTATTCTTGATGAGCCGATCACCTGGTCACTGCTGGCCGGTGCGGCGTTCATCAGCGTAGGTGTCTACCTTACAAATGACAAGCCTGTCCTCCATAGCTCGAAGAGCGAAGGCGGACGAACGACCCGATCGTCAATCGAAAATCGTCAATCGTCAATCGAAAATTGACAGTGTCCGCATTTGACACGCGATCGGTAGAAGTCTTAGGTTACTCTGAGAGCGTAACGTTCATGACCTGATTAGGTTATGCAGCTTTTCAATTGATTTCAGAGGCCCATTAGAGTCAAAGGTGAGGACAATGAAACATCCGCGAAGTAAAACTATTCTGGTGTTCGCTTTCGTCATTTCGCTAGTGCTGATCCCCTTGTTAGCTCAGAAACCTGTCATCCGGATTGGAACCGTAACCGATGGCCCCTGGGACCGTGATCAACAGGTCCAGGCCATTCTGGTGTCCGCTGTTAACAATGAATTGGGATCCACCCACGATGTCCAGTTCCCTGATGACAAGCGTCTGTCCGGAGACTGGACCCGGGCTGGAGTCAGAGCGGCCATAGACAAATTGATGGCTGATCCCGAAGTCGACTACATCATCACTACTGGAATCCTTTCCTCCTACGAGGCGACGACCAGGAAATACCTGGCCAAGCCGGTGATTGCAGCACGGGTTGTGGCGCCCGATCTTCTCAATGTTCCATCGAGAGACATGGAAGGAACCAAGGTCAGTGGAGAAAAGAATCTCAATTACGTCACGGTCGTGGATGTCCCTCTGTTGCAGGCTGTGACCATATTTCGAGACCTGGTGGGCTTTGACCGAGTGACCTTCGTTGTTATGGACGCCATGCGACAGATCTTTCCGGATTTGGAAAATGCCGTCAAGACTGTCCTGAAAGACATGAAATTAGAGAAGATCGAAATGATCTTTGTCAAGGACGACATGGCCAACGTCTTAAGGAAGATCTCAGAGGAAACTCAAGCGGTAGTGCTGAGCCCTCTTCCTCATCTCGAGGAGGCGGAGTTTCAGGCGTTGCTGGAATCATTACGACTTATGAAGTTGCCGACGTTCACACTGGGTCCCAGACTCGACGTAGAAAGGGGGGTCTTGTTCGGAATCAATGCAAAGCATGAGGCCGATCTGGTGGCAAAACGTGTGGCATTGAATCTGAAACGCATTGTGGATGGTGAGGAGCCCGGGACGCTCCCGGTCCAGCTGGGAATCGAAGAAACCCTGGCACTGAATCATGCTGCAGCGGCAGCCATCGGCTTGGACGTCGAGGCGGCGGTGCAACGGCAGGCACAGGCGGCAGAGGCAAGGACGGCAGCGAACCCGTCCATGGCTGGTGTCACTGGTGGTGAGGCTGCTCCGGACGCCGGGCGTTCCGGGCCCCAGTTGACGCAGGAAGAACTGCAGGAGCGTCAAGCAGCAATCATTGAGCAGGTTCAGAAGGCGATCGTCCGATTGCCGACCTACTCGGTTTTTGATTCTTTGAGCTTCCGGGTTGAAGGCGTCAACAAAGTTGTGTTGTTGGGTTTCGCCTATACTCCGACGACGAAAAATGATGCAGGTAGAGCCGTAGAAAGGATTGAAGAAGTCGAGGTCGTGGAGAATCTCATCGAGGTGCTGCCGAACTCCAGAGCCGACGACGACGTCCGTGTCCAGGCCTTCGTGAGGATTTACGGCCATCCTTCGATGAGGCGCTACGTGCCGGGTGCCGGATTCACTAGTGTAGACATTCGAAACTTTGTCCGGGATCTGCGCATTGGCCTGCAAGCCTCGAGTCTGGTGAGGGGTTCATTTGCAATTCACATCCTGGTCAAGAACGGAAACATCGCTCTGGTCGGTACAGTGGGTTCGGATATGGACCGGCAGATAGCTGAGGTCCAGGCCAACACTGTCCCGGGGGCCTTCTCAGTGGAGAATTACCTGCAGGTCTCGAAGTAGAATTGATGCCCCTGGTGTCTTGTGGTTTGTATTCTTGGGTTAGCCCCAGCAACCCAGGGCTCTGAGCAACGTCACCATCTGACCCAAATGGTAGGCGTTGTGGTCCGCAACCAGCAGGGCCTCTCGGAGTAGCGTCTGGCCATTGCCCCAGGGGAACGGTTTGAACAGATCTTGATCCGGATCCCGTACAAGATTCTTCATTTCCTCGAGATCGGCTTCGAAAGCGCGGACGCTCTCCACCCAGGATTCGGCCGTGGGCGGTTGCTGGGACGTGGGCCAGTAACCGTCAGGAAACTTGGGCGACTCGTGGGATGGGTCGCGGCTGAATTCTAGGATGTCCCACTGTGCAATGCGCATATGCTCCAACTGTTCCCATGCAGAAGCCGGAACTCCTTCGACCGTCCGACCCTGGACCTCGAATGGAACATCCGAAACCGTCCGTCTGAAATCGACGTGAGCTCCCTTCATATCAAGGAGATTCACCAAATGCTCTCGTAATGAACGTTCCTCATCCATGGCATCGATACTAGCAGAGCCATTCAAATGACGAATGACAAGTGACAAGTGGCAAATGACGAATTCGCCATTCACAATTCACAAATCACAAATGATTAGGTGTAGATTAGGAGTCATGCAGGTAACCGAGATTAGCGACCAAAGGAGACCGAGGAAGAATGATATGAGCTCTGCAGCACCTTCCGTCATCCTCCACCACAACCTTGATCCACGGAAGTTCGTCTTTCTTTGGATGAAGTATGTAAGAGGGGTGAACCTGAAACATCATTGCACTAATTGCCTGCAAGGTCCCTACGGAAAGAAGCTCAGCAAACACAATACGGAACTGGTTTCCTCAACCAGGCTTGTCCTTGACGAACAGCCCACCGGGAGCTACGAGGCCCTCTACATCTGCGGCGTCGCTCAGCAGGGTTATCGACAGAAGGAAAACTACCCGCACAACCTCCATGCGGCCGTTCTTCCTGCACCCGGGTTGAAAGATGTCTTCGAATTTGAAACCTGGAAGCTTTCAATCGAAAACGGCAAGTTTATTAAGATCCCCGGCGAGGACGCACTCCCTCCAAACCTGAGGGCACTCCCACCCGAATACACAACTTGCCGCATCTTCCGATTTGCATCTCTATACGACGAACTCATCATTCGTCATTCGACAATCGAAAATCGCCAATCGACAATCGAAAATGATCAGGTGCCTTGGTGGTAAATCCCACAGCCGAGACGCCTCTGTTCCCTCTTAAGTCGCCCGCACCAACCTGTGCCCTCGAATCTCCAATCCCTTGTTCTCCAGAATCTCGCTCCACAGCTCTTTGTCCGGTCCATAGTCACTGAATTCGAGGAGCTCCGCTTCCTTCTCCTGCTGAGTGAGCTTTGAAAAGAGCTTGTACTTCGGATGGTCAGACCCAAGGTAGGTCTCTTTCTCGTAAAGCAGCTGGACCATCTCTTGAGTGGAATAATCGTAGACCTCAACCTCCTGAGTCCTCAGCAGCAGCTTGATCCTCAGCTTCAGCTCCGGATGTGCTTTTCTCCAAAAGTTGTCGTAGAACATCAAAGACAGCTTACCTGTCCCCTTATGGATCTTGATGATGTCCGCCTCTTCGATGCCGCCGTACAGGATCGAGCCGCAACTAACGTAAACCCGCAGCAACACTGGGAGTTTTGGCAGGTATGAGCTGTGGAACTGGAAGAATTCCTCGCCATTTCGGCCAAACGGAAGACCGTTGCACGCAGCTTCGATGTTTTCCGCGTCTCCGGCATGCAACAGCACTGACATCGCTTTGCCTTCGAGTGTTGTGTAATTACCAAAGAGGCCTTTGATGTCATACTGCAGTGACTCGGGAAGGAGCTTGAAGGGGACGCGCCTTCTGAAGTGCGCCATACAGAAATACACAAGTAGATCCTCGGCGCGATCTTTTCGGGCTTTCTCCAGCGCTTCGAGATCATATTTCTCACCGAGGATTTGGACTGCCCTGGGAAGTGAACCCGCAACTCGTTGTATAGCATCGTAGTGTTCGAATTCGCTCCGGCGGGGAATTCTCCCCAGCGTCAAACAGGAATGCCAGAAGCTGTCGAACAAACCTTGCTGTTTTTGATATTTGCTCAAGCGCGGAACAAACGCTGTTTCCTTGCGCTCACGCGCACTCAATTCCTTCCAGTCAATCTCTCGCTTTACTGTCTGGGCGATGAACGCTTGCTTCAGGTCGTCTCGCTTGAAGACATAGAAGATGCCCAGACTGACGGAGATCGACTCGGCTCCCAGGGTGCTTTCCAGGTATTCCTGCAACTCTTCCTGACTGTAAAACTTCTGAAATGTGTTCCGGCAAGTCAGTATCCCGTCGCGAAACGGCCTGAAGTCCGCGTTTCTGGCCTGGCTCTCGTGCATCACAGCAACCACGAGGAGTTCCTTTGCCAGCTTCCACGCTTCTTTGAGTGCTTGTGTTCGTTCCTTCGGATCCTCAATGATGTTGAGAACGAAGCCGAGATTCACGATTTCTGCCGGTTCCCTGGGCGTATCGGGCGCAAAGTACGGAT
>JAUVSF010000596.1 GCA_030597245.1 Acidobacteriota bacterium | reverse complement strand
GCAACAAAACCAATGCCAAATGAGAGATCACTCGGATTTACTAAATGTATCTTCAAGCTAGTGCTCCTGTGCTCCGTCTTGATAATCCCCAGGCCGACAGCGCCCTCACTTTTACGGAAGGGAGCTTGGCCCAGATCAAAACAGGATACTTGGTCAAGCAACGAGGGGTCAAGAAAGCGATCCGTGCCACAAAGGAAACGACACTCAGGCCGATTGAGATTATCGGGGCTCGTGAGAAGGCTTGGGGATTGTCGAAGTGCGAACGACGAACTTCGAACTTCGAACGACCGGAGAGGCTTGAGGCTCGAGACCTGGGGCTTGGAGATCCTTACCACAAAGTCACAAAGGCACTAAGAATCACCAAGAAAGAGAAGATTCTTTCCGCAGAGATCACAAGAGATCGTTTGGCAGTCGAGCCGTGATGATTTGGTGTGCTTGGTGGTTTGCTTTAGTTAGGTTTGTAGCCTGAAAGTCTCGAAGCCGCTGCTTGATCCAGGTAGAATCGCATCTCGCCGTCGCCGGGTTCTATCAATTGCGCCGGAAGCGGGGCGCCCTGTCGAGAACCTTCAAGCACCTCACGAACCGTCTCTGCTTTGTCAGGTCCCGAAATCAAGAAGAAGACCTGCCGGGCGTGGTTGATGGTCGGGAGTGTAAGGGTCACCCGTCTGACACCCCCATGGATTGACCGGGTCGCAGTTACGAGGCGCTTGTGCTCCTGCAACGCACTGTCGGAAGGGAAAAGAGAGGCGGTATGTCCGTCTGGACCCATGCCAAGGAGAATCAGGTCGAACGTTGGTACATCACCAGCCTGGAGTCTGAAGAAGTCGGTGAGTTCTTCCTCGTACTCCGCCGCAGCTTTTTCTGGAGACTCGAGCTCCCCCTTGATGCGATGCAGGTTCCCTTGCGGCAGACCAAGTGGGTTGATGAGTTCCTCCTGAACCAGTCTGAAGTTGCTCTCGGCATGATCGGGAGGCACACACCTCTCATCTCCCCAAAACAAATGGACTCGATTCCAGGATAATCGCTCGCGGTAGGGGCCTGCAGCGAGCAATTCGTAGAGTTTGCGCGGTGTACTGCCACCGGACAGAACCAGTGTGAATCGGCCGGACGTGGATATCGACTGGGTTCCGACACTCACTACTGCGTCTGTACATCGATGATACATCTCGTTGAGATCGGAACTGACTAAGACGTTTCTCAATATGCTCCTCACCTAGCCAACGTGTAACTTGACAAGCTGGAAGCTTGTCTTACTGCCGGTACAGAGCCTCAGCCGCCAGCGGCCCTGAAGTCCCTGCCGGATACGGGTGAACATCCTGCTCTTCGTTCAGTATCGGATCGTACAGCCTCCACGCGGTTTCCACCTCGTCCCCCCTTACAAACAGAGTCTGGTCTCCGACCGCGACGTCAAGCAGGAGCGTTTCGTAGGCTTCCGGAAGAGGGCCAAACGCCTCGGCATAGCGGAAATGAAGACGCTGAGTCTGCATCGCAACTTCCTGCCCAGGGGATTTGACTTCAAAATGCAGGTCGAATCCTTCTTCCGGTTGCAGGGTGATCGAGAGTTCGTTCGAATTAATACTGCAGGCTCTACCCGCACCAAAAAGGTGTACCGGGGGACAGCGGAAACGAACCGTTATTTGAGTCAGCCGACGCTCTATTCGCTTCCCGGTACGGAGAATGAAGGGAACGCCCTGCCATCGCCAGTTCTCTACTTCAAGACGCAGGGCTACAAAGGTTTCCGTCCTCGAGTCCGGAGCTATTCCAGGTTCATCAAGATAGCCCGGGATTTCATTATCGCCATCACGCGAACTCCCATATTGGCCGAACACAACGTCCTCGGAACTAATCGGTGCAATTGACCGAAGTACTTTCACTTTTTCGTCCCGGATTGCATCCGCATCCAGGCTCGCTGGTACCTCCATCGCTGTAAGGCACAAGAGCTGAGTGAGGTGGTTCTGAACCATGTCACGGAGAGCCCCTGAACTGTCGTAGTATCCTGCCCTTGACCCGACTCCCAACTCCTCGGCAACCGTGATATGAACACTTTCGACTCTGTCCCGATTCCAAATCGACTCGAAAATCGGGTTGGCAAAGCGGAACACCAGCAAGTTCTGAACCGTCTCTTTTCCCAAGTAGTGGTCGATTCTGTAAAGCTGAGTTTCATCAAAGTATTGGTGCAAGTGAATATTCAACTGAGCCGCCGAAATCAGGTCACGGCCGAAAGGCTTCTCAATGACCAGCCGAGTCCAACCTGCGCTATCCGTGTAACCCGATTCACCAAGACCGGTGACAGTCAGCTCCAGGGCCTTCGGAGGAAGAGCCAGGTAGAATAAGCGATTCTCTGGTAACCGGTTGTTTGCTTCCAGCTGAAGAATACGGTCCCGAAGAATCTGATAGTCCTTTGCAGTACCCGAAGCAACCGATTGGTAGTGGAGAGAACTGCTACACCAACTCTTTGACCGGTCGTTTAGCGCGATGCCGCTTTGGGCGAGTTGATCAAGAGCCCAGGACCTGTACCGTTCATCTGTCATCTCTCTATCTCGGGCAACTGCGAGAATCTGAACTCGTTTGCTGACAAGATTCTGCTTTCGCAAACGGTACAGTGCAGGGAGCAACTTGCGTCCCATCAGGTCACCGGTACCTCCAAACACAACAAATAAGTGCGGTTCCATTCGAGTTTGAATTTGTTGCATACTGTTATCCGCTTAAGAGGGTTTACCACCAAGGGCACCAAGGTTTCACAGCCTTAAGGCCTCGGATTCTTGGTAACGCCTCATTACCCACTACTTACCACTTACTACTTACTACCTCTTTCCTACCGTCTCCGTTCCCCGGACCCCGATTACCGATTACCGATTACCGATCACCTTGCTTCGTAGGGACCATGCACGGCTGTGATTTCAAGACTTTCGTCGGAATTGGACAGAACAATGACGTGGAAGCTACTCCCTCCCGGGGCGACTCGAATCAGAATATGCCCCTGGTCGCAGGCGAGGTCTTTCAAGCCGGAGATTACCACTTTATTTGCTTCGTGCATGGTGGTAGCAAAGATGTCACGGGGCCCGGGATACAGTCGCGTCGAACGAAGGCGTTCGTAAACGGCTGAAGTAGGGTGTGCGGAGTCCCAGACCGATATGATCCAGACTAGCGGGCGGAGTGTACTCACGAAGAAGGCATTCTGGGAGTCGATGTAACCGTGGTGATTCAGAATACTCGCCTCAACGGG
>JAUVSF010000725.1 GCA_030597245.1 Acidobacteriota bacterium | reverse complement strand
TTGATCGAGAATATCATCAGACTGAGAGTCCGCTGGTCAATACCACCGTCGGCTTTGAAGGCATTGGTTGCGAGTATTTCTACTTTGAACAGATGCTGGTGGTTCCGGCTCCCAGGAATCAGATAGAAAAGCTCGAAAGTCTCCCCTGAGTGAATCTCGTGCTCTCCCACGAGGATCCCGTCGACTCTGACTCTTACGTGGTTCTTGTACTGGCTGAAACCCGAAATGCGTACGAACCGGCACTCCTTTCTAGCTTCCAGGTAGCAGGTAGATTGCTTTTCCATCCATCGAAACCCTCTCTTATCGCGCTCGTGCCAGTGCCAACCCTTTCCGAGCTGATGTCCATACGAGGCCTGGTCAAAGTCTATACAGGGCTCGAAAGCGTGAACCGGACTCTCAGACGGTTGGTTCCGTTCATAGAACCAGTTCTTCTTCAGCTTCAGTTGCATCCTTTCGCTCTCGGATTCGTGGACGAGAATCATCCAGAACTCGGCATGAGGGTACCACCCGAGGCCGAGCAGCGAGAGGAGCCCTCTCAAGGGGTGGAGACGCAAGTACTCCCCACGGTCAAGGCAGCATGGCAGTTCATGCAGGGGAGTGAGTCCCACTGACCGGATGGCAGAGCGAAGGAATCCCGGTTTCAAGAGCTTAATCTCTGCGAAACTCGAGTGTTCACGCAGGAATGAAGGATTTCTCCAGTGGATGTACCGGTCGGCGAGTCGGGTAGGGAGATACTGTGGAAACCGGAGCCGGCTGTGAGCGTCGTATGGATACCAGAAGTTCGGAGTCGTCAGGAGGATCATTCCGAGGGGTGGAAGAACTCGCTTGAGTTCACTCAGAAAACCAAGCTGATGCGGTTTGCCGCCGACCAGATGTTCGATCACATCAAAAGCAAAGACGACATCGAATGCATTATCAGGGAAAGGGAGTTTTCCGCCATCGCAGTTCACGAAGTTGCGGTTGGGTGTCGGATCTCCGAATTGGAGGACCGACCAGTTGTAGTCTGCCCCAACATACCGAGTTACAGAATCGCCGATCAGTTCGCCCAGACCCCCGGTACCGCATCCCAGGTCCAGGACTTTTCCGCCCTTGTAGCCGATCAGGGCCAATTCCTGAAAGCGGCTGATCAGTTCCTGGTTCCTGGCTTGGCTGTTCTGCCAGTACTGGACCCACTGCTCAACTGCTGTTTCCGCATCGCCTCCAAAGATCCCTTTTGCGACCTCTTCGAGCAATCTTCCTCTTTCGGCCGTCATGACACGATCTCGATCGATCTGCTCTGCCCCTCAATATTGCCATGAACCGCGATGAAAACTTCCGGCAACCTCACTGCTTTGTGTTCGTCATCACACCTTGTGTGTTCTAGCTCACACCGAATTAATGTTAAGAATTGTAACTTTAGGTAGTTTACTGGTATCACTGCATGAGACATAAGGTGCTTTAATGGCGTCTATGTTTGAGAGACGCCGGTGCGCCGGTCATCGAGGTTAGCATAATGGATCGGTGCAGTCGTAGAAACGTTGATATTAGGAAAGTTTTCATGAGATCTGTTCTTCTCGTCTTCATTGCAGTGTTATTGACTCTGTCTCCAGTTTCCGGGTTGTCGATCCGGGAAGCGAACCTGTCCGAGATGGTGGCTTCAGCCAACCGTGTGTTCTACGGACAATGTTTGTCGGTAGAGACCGGTACAGAACCCGCGACTGGGCTTCAAGTCAAGTTCTACCGGTTCCGAGTTCTCGACGGTTTAAAGGGTGTCGGTCCCGGTGAAACAGTGGTCGTAAGACAGTTGTCTGGAGCGGTCGGTGGCCCAGTAAGCATTCCCGGCATGGTTCAGTACCAAAAGGGTCAGAGGGTTCTTCTTTTTCTGCACAAGGATTCGCGTTTGGGTTTGACCAGTCCCGTAGGAATGTCGCAGGGGCTGTTTCGAGAGACAAGACGAGACGATGGTGAGTTGGGATTTGTGAATGCTGAAAACAACAGGAACTTGACCCACAACCTTTCAGACGCGGCGGCCGGCGAGATGGGTGTCGGGCCTGATGAGATGCAGAGCTTGAGATCTGGAGAACCGCTTCGGCTGAACGTTATGAGAGAACTTGTTAGCAAGATCGATCGCTATCAACGAGAAAAAGGATACTCGATCCGATGAAGTGCAGGCGAGACATTCATCTGACAGCTGTTTTCATATTGGTGATTTTATTGGGCATGGCACCTCCCTTATTGGGTGGAGGGCCCCTGCATGTCGTTCCCGGGACTGGAGACGTATTCAAATGGGACTCGAGGCTTCCCGT